>JAUSKV010000201.1 GCA_030646745.1 Sulfurimonas sp.
TTTTTGTCAGAATTTTGAATCGAGCCTTGAGAAAATATGCGTGTCATGGAGCTAATTGAAGAACCAAGCCCAACCTGCACGGCATTTTTACCGCCTAATGAGCCCTGAGGAGCCGTAGCGATTGCTTGATTTTGAGCCAAAAGATCTGAAAAATTGGCGCGAGAATATTTAAAACCTGTTGTGTTTACGTTGGCAATATTATTTGATTCGACATCCATCGCAACTTGATGCGATTGAAGCCCTGAAACTCCAGAATAAAGTGATTTTAACATTGTAAATCCTTTTCATTTTCATTTATTTAATACGTAAAAGGAACAAGTCCTTTTCACTTCGCTAAGGTCACTAAAGCTAAGCTTTTTGCAAAGCTAGAAATTTTATTTTATCGTATAAGTTATTTAGCATTTAGCGTTCCAAGTTATTTGTGCATACTTAAAGCTTTTTGTATCATTTGATCTGCTGTGGTTACACATTTTGAACTGGCGTCATATGCTTTTTGATGTATTATTAAATCTGTTAACCCTGTGCTCATTTGAACATTTGAACCCTCTAGTTTGTAGTTCATAATACTTGCACCGACGCTGTCATTGCCCGCTGCATCTTTAAAAAAGATTGCATCTCCGCTATTGGAAGATTTAGAAAATTTTGTTCCGGTTACTCTGTCTAAGCCTTGATCATTTTGAAAATGGTAAACAGCAATTTTCCCGACACTGCTTTGCTTACCGTTTGTAAAAGCAGCTATAACTTCTCCATTTTGGTTAATTGAATACCCTTCCAGATTCCCGCCAATTGTTCCATCAGCTATACTCGAACTTGATTTATAAATTCCATTCATAGTAACAATTCCACTATATCCACTTCCTAAATTCATTGTTACGTTTGTTCCATTGTTGTCAATGGTTGTTAATGTGGTTGAAAGTAAGTCTCCATTTTCGCCAAACTCGGCAGTTCCTGTTTTTGTATCATATGTAGTTAATCCATCTAAAGATTTAGCAGTTGCTACAACATCCCATTGACTCCCGGGAGGAGTTTGAGTGGAACTTTTGGTAAATTCTAATTTCAAACTATTTTTATTACCTGCTGAGTCAACAATCCCAACCCCAACAGGTACTGTTTCTGTGCCAAGACCCAGATTAGCAAAGAACTTTGCATTTGTTGTCGGTTCCGGCGGATAGGTTAAATATCTTGGAAATTGTAGTTTTTCTTGAGCACCTGCAGCACTTAGAGGTATTTCATTCAGTGTTTTTGTAAGAGTATCATTAGAGATATTTCCGCCCATTGTTCCCAAAACATGAAAGCCGTCATTGGTTACCAAATCATCATTGGCATCAAAAGAGAAAGCTCCATCGCGGGTGTATAAAGGTTCACCGGAAGATTGTATGCCAAACCATCCATCCCCGTTAATTGCTAAATCGGTACTTTTCTCTGAGAGTATTGCAGAACCATTTTGCATATTCATAGTTGTTGCAGATACTCTTGTACCAACCCCGGTTTGACTATTCGCACTTGAACCTGCAGAAGTTGAATGGAGTGCATTTTCAAAGAGTGATGAAAACTCTGCACTATATCCGCGAAACCCGTTTGTACCGACATTCGCCAAGTTGTCAGATATTACATCAATGGCTGTTTGGTTACTTTTAAGAGCAGATATTCCGGTATAAAAAGCTTGAGTCATCATAACAAATTCCTTATAACGAACAAGTTCGTTTTAATATGTAACATAAAATAAAATCTCATAAAGCTTTGCCCTTGGGACATATGTCCCTGCTATTCAAATGGACTTATTCTGTGCTTTCATATAGCACAGAATACACGTGTTCGTTTGAATGCGTAACATCTCATAAAGCAAAGCTTTATGTAGCTTTAGGGGGTTGTAGGGACATATGTCCCTGCCATTCAAACGGACATGTTCGTTTGAATGCGTAACATAAATTAATACACTTCTTTTACATTTTCAAGCGGAATATAGCTCGAACCTAGCTTCACTAAAGTTTTTCCATTTTCAAATCGAACCGATTCAATAGGATATGCACCCACTCTGCTTGTATATTTTTCTCCATCACTGCCTACATATTTGGCGTTTACATGATAAATGCTGCTCTGAGCGCTATTTCCTTTATCATCCTTACCATTCCAGTCAAACTGATATACGCCAGGCTCTTTTATGGTGCGTATCTTTCCATCTTTATCTTTTTGTTGCTGAGTATCCATAGTAGCAACTACATTGCCTTTTACATCACTTATTTCTATAGTACCTGAGGCTATATTTTCTGGGAAATACATCTCAAATGAAGATGTTTTACCCTCATCAAGCGATATAGAGTCGCTGCCTAAATCCGCTCTCTTTCCAATAGCAGCAACGGAGGCAAACTGATCCGTACTCCCCAATGAAGCTGTTAAAGCCGTTAAAGCCGTATTCGTTTTATCCGCTGCTTCAATAGTTGCTAGTTGAGTAGTTTGCGTTAAAATTTGCTCACTCTCCATAGGCGCAGTTGGATCCTGATGCTGAAGTTGAACCAAAAAAAGCTTCATAAAATCATCTTTTCCTAAAGCAGTTTTATCTTTTGCAGTTGCTGCTGCCGCAGTAGCTGTTGCTGTTGCGGCATTTTCGCCTGTTGCTGTAATTGCCATTTGTGGTATTTCCTTTAAATATATTTAGGAACGACTATTTCTAAAGAGCTTAATATCTCTTCATTTTTTTCTTCGTTCTCAAAATAGTTATACTCTTTATGAGCCTCTTTTTCTTGCTGTTTTTGCCCTTGCTGCTGGCTTGAAGCAGAGTTATCAGAGCTGTTACTAAAATTTAATGTAGCATTATTTATTCCACTATTATTTAACTGTGTTTTTAACTCCATTATATTTGCCGAGAGGGTGTTGATTGCGGTTGAATTTGAGCTGATATTGACATGTAAATTGCTGCCTCTTTGCACTACCGTCAACTCTACATCACCGAATTTTTCGGGATTAAGCTGCACTTTAACTCTGGTAAATGGTGATTTGTAATCTTCGATTGCAGTTTTAACATCCGCTGAGAGATATTTTATCATCTGCTTTGCTTCATTGATTTTCACCTCAAAGCTATCGGCTTTATGTACGCTCAATCCATCTAGTTTTGAGTTTTTAGAGCTATCAACTTTTGATTCTGTATCGCCGACTAAAAGTTTTTCAAATGGGTTTTGGGATTCGTTTTTTGATTCAGAAGAAACAGTAGATTCTATCGCCCTCGCTGCAACAACAGAGACATTACTAGCAAGTGCAGATATGCTTTGCGTTGGTTTTTCTCCATTAAGAAGTGATTTTAGAGTCTCATCAGCTTTGTTTTTAGTGGTTTTTTCTTCAACTTTCAGTGTTCCGCCGGATTTAGCCTGAACCAACTGCTCTGTTGTGTGTTCTGCCGGTGCCCAGGTTTTTAAAAGTGGTGCAGCTTTTGTTTCTTTTGTTTTAGGCTCTTCGATTGTTGTTATTTTATCAGATTGAACCACATCTCTATCATTTTTAACTTCAGCTTTGAACTCTTTAGTCTGCGGAGCTTTTACTTTCTTTTCTTTACTATCAAAAACTTCTGTTTTTATCTCTTTAGTTTGTGGAACTTCTACGGTAGCCATCTCTTTTGTTTGAGAAACTGGTTGAATTTTGGCTTCTTTAGATACGTTTTTAACTTGTGAAGTTTCTGCAACATTTATCTCTTTTGCACTCTCTTTCACAGTTGGTTTAATTTGTGAGACTTCTGTTTTAAGTGCTTCTTTTAAAGGCTCTTTTACTGTTTTGGCTGATTGAACCTCTTGAGACGGACTCTCTTTTGTAGTTCTGAGAATGTGAGTTTCTGTCGGTTTGGTATTCGGTTTATTAGTTTTTACCTCTGGACGAACATCTTCAATCGTTATTTTACTAATATCTATGCCAAACTTTTTGCCTACTTCAACTAGGCCTTTGAGTGTTTTTGGAAGCTCTTTTATTTCGGATTTTTTATAATCGTCACTCTCAATAATTTTAGATTTCAGATACTCTTTGGCATCTTTTACTAGAACCTTTAGCTCTTCTTTGCTGAGTGATAAGGTTATTTTTGGGTTTAATTCAAAGGGTGCTGTTGCTTCTTTGAACTCAGCTTTTAACTCAACTTTTGAATCTACTGATTTAACATCTCTGTTTTTAAGCAGCGATGTTAAAGTTTCAGTTTTTGTAGATGCTTTTGTGCTCTTTGCATCTTTTTCTACACTCGGCAGAGATAAAACTAAAGCCCCGTTTTGAACAGGTTGAGTCTCTTTTTTGCCGCTTATTCCTTTTAAAAGTTCAGAGAACGACAACTTTGATTTATCTTCTTTTGTCACTAAACTGATGGGCGATGATGAACTGTTTTTTGTTTTTACATCGAATGAAATCATTTTATCTCCATATGACAAAGGGTTTTACATGTATTAGCATTTATTATTCCAAAATTTTGGAACATTTAATGCTATCTATTCAAAATTATTATAAAGGGGTGCTTTTGAAATTATTTTATTTTCTTCTTGTCTGTCTCTTCTTTTCAGCTTCAGTTTTTGCTGATTCCAAATATGTATTAGTTACAAAAACAAAAAGTGAGACTGAATTGCCCTACATAAAAGCTAAACTTAAAAAATTAGAACTCAATATGGTTGCCTACAAATCTGAAGATGAATATAGTGTGTATTCCGGTGCTTTTAAGAACCATAAATCTGCAATTATTGCATTGCAGAGTATTCAAAGCTATTTTCCTGAAGCAGTTGTAGTCTCTTTTGATTCACAAGCAAGCCAAGAAGAAAGAGGAATTTCAAAGGAGGGATACTATTTTGTAAATGGTTCATTCGCATCTTTAGGAGTTCCGTTTGCTCATTCTGTCCGAGAAGGAAATATAACGATAAATTCAATTGGTACAAGTGCTATGGGATATATTTTTGAAGCGGGATATAACTTTGAAAATAATATTTTTATGACTTTAAGCTATTTGAATGTAGCCTCAACTACAAATACAATTGCAAATATTTACAGTACAGTCAATTATAAGATGAGAATAGGTCAATTTGAGCCATATGTCGGAGTATTGGGTGGATTAAGCACTCTTAGCTGGACAAAGCCCCCGATGTTAAATGCAGACAGCGGAGCCGACAGTAGTTTGTTGTATGGTGCTCAAACCGGATTAAGCTATGAGACAGGATTTAGCAATTTAGCACTCTTTATAAACTACCAGTTCACTTTTATGAACCATGAAACACCTCTAGCAATTAAAAGCGGAGCGACTACAACAGCGTCTTCAACGCTCACTCAAAACATTATGCATGGAATAAATCTAGGAATTCAATATAGATTTTGAAAAGTTGCTAGAAGTCTGAGTAGTTTAGATTCACTTCCATCTCAACTTCGCATAATCCATCTTTAAAAATTGTATTCACGATTGTTGCATTTTTGATTATATTTTGAACATGTGCTCTGACTTCCGAACGAGTTACCTGCATATTTTTAATTGTGTCTTGACCTTCAACTGATACGCCTTTTATGCGTTCAGCTATAAGTCTGTAACCATCTACCATGGCAGCACGCTTTGCAAGGGCTTGAGCTTGAGCCGGCATTGTTGTAAATGCAGGAGCAACACCTTGACCAAATACAGTAATTCTTACATTCTTTTCAGGTTTTAATACAAGACTCTCATCCAAATCTTTTACTTCTTGCATTTTGCCCGATGGAAAACCGTCAGCTGCAGAAGCAGCAGAGAAGTTACCGATACAAAATATAAATAAAATTAAATATTTCATTAAAATTCCTAACTTAAATTTTCACAGGCATTATAGCAAAAAGCATATAAATTAAAACGCGTACTTAATGCTAAACTTATTTCCTATAGTTCTAAAGTCGATATGATCTTTCTTTTCGATAGCTTGAAAATCTTCATACATGTAGCTATAACCTAAATAAATATTTTTGATAACTTGATACTCTATACCAAACTGATAGCTAGTAGCTTTGGATTCTGAATAGGAGAGGGAGCTTATATTTCCAAAGAGAACAAAGTTGTAGCGGTAATATTTAAAGCCTGCATATGGCAATACAATAAGAGCATCTACTTTGTCATACATATAGATTGCAGATGGGTTTGCATTATCTTTCATCCGTACAAGATAATCAATTACTTTTAAGTTTGCCCCAATGTCAAGCTCTATGTCGCCTAAGTAAAATCCTTTTTTTACTGCGCCTTTTGCCTTAAAGTCTTGAAAAAATACTGCATTGAGCACCTTATAATCTATATTTGTAGCTGCATTCGTAAAGGGTGTTGAAACCATTGTGACACCGCGAGAGATATTAACATCGTTCTTTTGCGTCATGTTAAAGTAGCTGATATAGATATTTGGCACATAGTCGTAATCAAATCGTGTCTCCACTGAAAAAAATGATGAAGCTGTATTAGCATATTTAAAATCATCTTTGAAGTCAATAACAGAGGGAGCTGCATTCGATAGGGTTCCTTGAAAGTCCGACAGATAGATTGCAGCTTCAACTGTAGGATGTATTTTTGTGTACCATGCAGTATCTTTTGCGTAATCTTCACCCTTGGCACTCTCTGCAAGAAGCGATTCACCTGCATAAGCAGATACAAACATAACAAACAATAAAAAAAACTTTAACAACATAAAAAACCCCTTTTCACCTTTTTAATTGCAAGTATTTTAACATAATATTTAAATTACCGCAGAAACTCATGATGCATTTGTATCGGTATATCTGTAAACTTTAGTAAACTCTATTTCACTTGATACATTTGAGTCTAATTTAGCCCTTTGGCATTCATACAAGCCATTGGTATCTTTTGGCGTTTGTATATAAATCTGCTTGCCTGTGTTTGCCCATGCTTTGTCAAAGGCAAAATAGTAGCTATCTTGAAAAATAGTTACGCTTGCATTGGTTTTTGTTGCACCTATGAGCGGGTAGTAGAGTATAACTCTATTTGCTGACTCAAATCCTGAGTTATTGTTAAAATTAAGCGTAAGACCATTTACAGAGTCGCTTTCTCTTATTGCTTCAGTCGCATTACTATCAATTAAAGTGTTTTTATAATACGAATCTTTTATGCATGCGAATGCATCAAAAACTGCATCTGTTTTGTCAAATATGCTGTATGTTACACTCTCTGCAGTAACATTCATATCAACATAAGTAGAGTTAGTATATGCCGGTTCTAAAGCAGTCTCAACAATCGACTGGAGTCTTGGAAGTGTCCACTCATATATATTTGCATCTGTTGAGAGCAGAGCAAATACTCTTTTCACCTCTGCTATTTGTGATATTGCAAATGTTCTATTACCATCTGAAATTATAATATTCATATCTAGTTCAAGTACCGATAAAACTTCTGATATACTCAAATTTTCATATCCGCTATCTAAAACCCGAGTCAATAGTGCATTTTTTATTTTGTTCTGCAAATCTTTTTTTTGAACTTCTGTTAATGTCTTGGACATCACTTTTTTTGCTACAAATTCTATGAGTGATTTTGTAATTTGTATCTCTTGTGAGAGGGCAAAGAGTTGAATATTTTGCATGGTATCGCTTACAATATCACTGCTACTGAAGCCAAACGCATCTCCAATTTTGGTCACAGAAGCTTCCAATGCTGCCTTATCTTTCATGACCGACTGAAAAAAGAGAATTTTAGCCAAATCTGTAAATGGAGTTAAGGCAATTTTGGTAGCAGGAAGCGTACTATTTACATCCAATATATTCTGAAATTCGCCCGAAAAAGATTTACTTGTTGCTATATCTGTTCCGCCAAATCCTACAAGAGGAATCATTGTGTTTTTATTGACTTTGATATTAGAAAAACTGAATGTCCCGTCGCTGAGTGTAGTTGCCGATGGTTCGGTTGTGCTACATACGCCGTTGCTGTCTAAATCTAAGCAGACTTTAGCTCCGCTGATGTAGCCATCCACCATAAGACCTCCAAAAGAGAGTGTTGTCGTGTTACTCTCAGCCGGTACAGTCGAGTTTGTATCGGTCGTATTTGTGTCTGTAGTGTTCGTATCTGTGGTATTCGTGTCTGTGGTATTCGTGTCTGGAACGGCAAAGATATCTATATTTATTTTCATAGGAGTAAGAGAAGCTCCGCTAGTCGCATTCTCTAGTGAGGTAATTACTTTCTCTTGCTCTGTCTCTAAAGCTACTTGATAACTATTAAGATTTGCGGCGGTTAAATTTTTGTTTGCAACAAAAGAGTCTATTGCCACCTTAAGTTCTGCCACTTGCGCTATAAGAAAAGTTTTTTCATTTGCCGGAATGGTAATGCTAGAGAGTGTTTCAAGTTTTGTTAGTGCTTTTTCTATATTTATATCTACATCTTCACTAATCTGCGTGAGTATTGCACTTTTTATCTCTTTGCGGAGCTGAAGCAGTTGTACAGATGTCAATGAGATACCTTTTGCTTTGGCAGCGGCAGCTTCAATGAGTGCTAGAGTCTGCTGAATCTCTTGTGTTATTGCAAATACACCGGCATACTGCATAGGGCTTTTATTGATATACCCTTCTGAAATTCTATAGGCAACTGCTACTTGCTTGATAGAGGTTTGCAGCGAAGAGTAAGTTTGTGCTGACGAATTAAGAAATGAGGTGGCAACCATGTCTGTTAATGGCGTAACAAAAAGCTGCCTAGCTTGTGGTGCATTATCTGTGTCAACAATGCTCTTAAATTTGCCGGTAAAGCTTTTGTTTGTCGCTGTATCTACACCGCCGCTTGCTATGACCGGCATATAGAGCGTGCCTGTTACATTTATGTCTCCAAAGCTAAATGCTCCGCTGTTTGAGGTAAGGGTAGATGGCTCGCTCACATCGCATGAACCGTTCATATTAAGGTCTAAGCAGACGCTTGAATTTTTTATGTAGCCATCGACAACAGCACCGCTGAGAGTTATTTCTTTTGTTGTGCTTCCCGTACTGCTGCTTGTTGTTTCACAGCCGGTAAAAAAGATTAAAGATATATAAGTAAAAAATAAAGAGACCAAATATTTCAAGCAGATACTCCCACCATATAGATGGGGTGCATTTTATCTTAATTTATCTTTATCTCTTTTAAATGGAGTGAAGCCAATGTTTCGATATGGTATCGCTTTCGAGGGAACATAAGATTTTCTTAAATTCTGTTGGCTGTTTTTTTGTAAACTTCCATGCTATCTCTTTTACCTACTGCAATAACAAATACTTCTATTTTATTTTCAATAATTTTATAAACTATCCTTACTCTCTTATTGTTAACATACGCTTTTTTTAGTCCTGCTAGATTATTATTGGCTTTGTTCCCAAGGTCATCACCTATAAGTGGATTTTGAGCTATTTTCAATAGTAAATATATTAGTTTAGCTTGTCTAAATCTATATCAAATGATTTTGCCATCTCTTCAAGGGAAATAGTTTTGTATGGCTTAGAAGTTCTTTCTTTGATTATGTTGTAAATTTCTTGATGCTCCAGTAATTCTAAAGCCTCACTCATTTTTTCGTACGCATCTTTTGAAATTAAAACGGCTTCAACTTTATTATTTTTTAGTATTGCAAACTTGTCTATGGTACTATCTTTGATTTGAGATAAATAACTTCCAAATTTTTTAGCAAACTCTGATGATGGAATGAGTTCGTTTGTTGCATAAGTTACCATGGCTTAATTCCCCTTGATATATTCCGTAATATTGTACGCGTATTGTAACGTATTTTGTGTAAAATTTATATAGAATTGAAGTGAGAAGATATGCCATCGCTTCCGAGAAGGAAGGGATGGCTTGGCTGACGAGAAAGTTTTGTCTTAGTTTTTTATACTCTCGAGGGGCACCGAGATCTCTTTTAAAGTAGGGAAGGGTGGTATTTTCATGGATGGAAAAATACCCTCAAAGCACTTTTGCTCTTTGAAGTCATAAACAAAAAACTTTTTGGCTTCATACTCTTTGCTAAATTCAAAAAAACTTTTTGGCATGGCTGGACCGTACTTGTAGCTTCTTTTTGTTTTTGCTTCTACTTTTGGGTAAATTAACACAATGCGTGTGTCGTTATAAATTCCCTTTTCATGGTGTGAAAAGTAGCGAGATTTTGCACTCATTGTTTCATCTTTACTTAGAACGGAATCTTGAGTTCTTCCAGAATCGAGCAAAAAGTTATATTGTTTATCTTCCAAAATCTTTTGACATGCAGAGTTTATAGTATTACTTTTTATATCCACTTTTACACCAGAATCAGCCAGTACAAAAAAGGTTACATTAGGCTCCAAATATTTTAGGAGCAACAAATCTCCGGCTAATTTCTCATGTGAAAATACCGCCCACAACTTACTTACACTGTCATAAACAACTACATATTTCAGCTCTGAAGCTTCGCCAAAAGTTGCTGCAACATCCACACCATCCAGAGGAGTTGTAAGTCTGTTCCAACCTTTTTTTAAGTCGTATGTTTTTGAGTTGTAAAGTACGGAAGTGTTAGGAATTTCTTTTGAGAGAATCTCTCTCTCGGTTTGAGAGAAAGATGGAGAGAGTTCTTGCAAAGAGTTTGCAAGAAGCGTTATACAAAATAGTGAAAGGGTAAAGAACTGCTTCATCATTGCATAAACCTCATTAGCTCCTTAAGGAACTAATGAGGTATTTACAGTACCGGTAATTGCTGTTAAATCTATTGGAGCAGCTATACTCGCATCTGCAGCAATTTGAGTTGCAGGGAATGTACCTCGATAAATTGCACCGTTATACTCTACGAAGAATGTATCACCTGCATACGCAACCACATTCTGAATCTGAACTACTGCGCCTGCGCCACCAGTTATTTCATAGTTCGCAGTCCATGCAACATCTTGTGTAAAGTTTGCATTTGTTATTGGCGTAAACGACATACGAGCAGTTGCTCCAGTCGCGAGTGCAGCCAAACTTACCCCAGCGTTTTCACTTGGAAGTGTTTGCGTAGCAGTATTCACACATGCCGTGCTATACACAGAACCAATCTGAGATTTTAAGCCAACACCTTGAGTGTGTGTTAATACCGTAGCTCCTCTGAGTGCGCTTGCATAGGTAACCTCTTTAGCATCCGAAACATTTGAACTATTCAGAGCACCATCCGCTGCAACTATTCTTAAAATATTTGTTGTACCAAAAGTAAACTCTGAACAAGCGTTAAATGTCGCTGCACTTGCCGTAGCCGGAAGTGTTTTTACTATGGCAGCAGTTCTTACAGATTCTACTTCCGGAATATTATTGCTAAACACATAGAAGTTCGATGGAGTTCCCGTTGCGCCTAAAGTTATACTTGTAGCGCCTGAAGCGACCGGTGTAGTCATAACCGGAGCAGCAAAGTCAATACTAACAACACCGCTAGCTGAAACAGCTTGACCTTTACCGTTTACGGCTCGCACTGTAATATAGATCGGTCCCGTTTGGTTTTGAATAAACTCTCTTAGTGCATAGGTTGATACATCTGCTGTAAATATATTTGTAGTGCCTGTTCTTGTTAATGCAACATCTTCACCGCCGACAGTAAGGTATGCTGAACTAGCTACCGTATCATCAAGTCCTGTGATAGTTACAGATATTTGACCGCTGTTCATGATATTTGTTGTCGCTAAACCGGCTGCATTACTGAAGTAGTATGTATATGCAGAAGGTGTAAATGTAGCCGAAACTATCGAAACAGTATCTGCTGATTTATTTTCTAAGTAAACCCAGTAACCGGCATTATGGTTAATATTGAAGAGATTAAACTCGTTGTTTAAGAACCACTCACTTTCGTTACGCGTAATATCTATACTGTCCCAAGCAATAGCACTTGATGTATTCGTATCTAACTCAGTTGTAGCTTTTAAGATAGCTCTTACATCATATCCCGTTCCGGCATTACGAAGCGTGTAGAGCGGACCATAATTAGCATAGTTAGGTGAAGCTGCAGGGTTTGTTTTAAGGTCTTCAACCAAATCGCCTAAAGTTATACCGGAACCTAATTTTAATGCTGTAGCTGTATTTATATCATTTGCCGAAACTGTCAATCCAGAGCCACTAACGGTATTGTTTAAATCAAAGACTGTTATGCCGACGCCCGCAACTGTGATATTTACATCTGCATTGTCTGTAGCCGAATTGTAATTATGGCTTGCAGATCCATGTACGCCCAGAGTAGTTTGTATTATGGTATTAATTCCGGCAACCAAGGCATTAAAATATGCTAATCTAGTTGCTGCAGTAGTACCGAGTGCAGGAGCCGTTACAGTTGTAGTCGTTGCATTAATAGTAACATTCGTATCAAGAGCTGCAGCAATATAAGTAGTACTCATTTGAGGACTCACAAACGAGTGCTGAATGAGAGGCAGTCTTGCAACGCCATCAAGAGAGTAAACTCCTCCCACGGCACCTTTAGCAAAATTTGTAGTTGTTGTGCTGGCAGAGATTACATCTATGACGCCATGCGGAGTATCTTTGATATCAAAAGAAGAGGTACTATTTGTTACGGCTACAATTTTTGAAACTGTTTCTGTAGCAGTTACCGTAGTAGCATTTGCATCAATGAGTGATGTTGCCGCTACAGCATGTATGTTATTGGCTAAAGTAGCTGCTGAAATTCCCGAACTAACTGTTGTGGCTGCACTTCCGGAAACTGTAACATTTCCATCAACTGCCCCGACACGAGCAAAAACACGAGTATAGGTATTATCTTCAAGCGTGTAAGGTACACTATGGGCTACGATGAGCATGTCCGCCGTGCCATCAAAATCCGTATCTATCTGTGTAGCTGTAGGAGTAGAACCAGCTATAGCTTCAATATTTGTTTCTGCAGTACCAATATTTGTTAAAATATTTGCTGTTGCAGAACCACCTGTTGTATCGGTACTTGCAAATTTGAGCTTAGAACCGGTAGCATCGGCACCATTGGAAGTTAGTATAGCACTAGAAGTACCGGCACCCGTAAAAGTTTGTACAATTGTTGCATATTCGCCATACGCTGAGGTAGCTTTATAACCAAGAGCAGAGGTGGCATTTAAATCGACAACCGCTGCTTGGACACCATTCACAAACGGATTTCCAGCGTTTAATGTTGTTACTCCTACGCCTCCGCCTATATCAGCAGTACTAACCGAGAACTTTCTGTCTGAGATAAAAACCATAGTTCCTGCAGCCGAACCTTGGAACACTTTTATATTAAATGTTTGAGGAAGAGTACCAAGAAGTTTCGCAGACTCTATTGCTTTGTTGATGGCAATAGCATCAGTATGATTACCGGCAGCAGCAATTGCAGCAGTCGTAATAGAGTTTAGTCCGGAGTCGTCCGTAATTATAAATTTATCCGTGTTGGCTACAGCAGTAAGAACTAAACCTGTTGCTGCATGACGGATATATGGTTTGTGGTCGTCAAATGACAACATGTTCCATCCCGCCGTAAGCGTGCTTACATTGCTCTCATCTTGATACATTGCAGGATCCGGAATACCGCTAAGTTCAGCTACAGTACCAAGTATTAGACCTGTCGCACCGTCTTGATCCGGATTTAAACCTCCAAGAGCATCTACTCTATCTGCTCTACCCCAATATGCCTTACCTGCAGTAAAGCTAGTGAAATCTTGAGCAGCCGTAGGAGCACCTTTTTGATTTACTTCCCACTGTTGCGTTAGAGCATTGAAGTGGTAAAAACTCGCCGTTGCACCGGTTGCTAAAAGATGAGTAGAAGCATCAAAATATTTTGCTTCAACCGGATTGTTAGTCATGTTAAAATCGAGCACGCCCGTAACTGTTTTAACTTTGTCTGTTGCAGTAACCACGGCACCTGAGCCCAAAGTAGCAGTTAAAGCATTTGCCCAAGTACTAGATTCAGTAATTGTTGCTGAATAGAGAGTTCCATTAAGTAAAATCTGTATCGCTTTACCCTCAAGAGAAGCTTTGTAGTTAAACTTTACATTAGGAGTGCTAGAACCAACTTTCATGTATATACTGCGAACCGCTTCGGTAGCTTCGTATGCTGTTCCGGTTAAGTCAACTCCTACCGAAAGTGAGGCTATGACCGGACTAGTAGCAGGTAGCAGGGCTTGAAGCGATGCTAAATTTCCACCGCTAGAGAGACCGGCTGTTGCCATTTCATCAGTAACTACTGTATCTTCAAGCTCTGTAAGACCGGCAGAAAAAGAAGAACTACTTGTAGATACAGTGCTAGCAACACCATTACTAAAGCCATTCACGCCAAAGAGAGTCCAAACACTGTCTGTTACCGTTGAAGACAACGGTAAGTATGTCGCAGCATCATCTGCTACTGCCATATTGCCTAGTGCCATAATAGTCACTAAACTTAATAAACTTTTTTTATAATTCATAAACTATCCTTTTTAAAAATTTAATTTATAGCACGAGTGCTATCTATATACTTTTTTCATGCTGATTTGTGTACCAACAACATTATTTAAAATCAACCTGTAGCATGATGGTTTTGTAGTTATAGCAGATTGCACATACATTGTGTTATCTATTCCTGCAATACTCTTATCACTCCATGCTATATCATATGTAAGGAAAAACACACCATCCATCACATAGCTTGTATATCCCTGCAAGTTTAGGTTTCTTATATCGGGAAATGATTTATAAAACAGAGTTACCCATGTCTTACCTCCATTTACGGAATCACCTTCTAAATGCTCGGATCTAATCTCTAAACCTTGACTCTTAACACTAAAAAAGTCAGAGCCGTTCTCTCCTACATTTACACCGTTATACGAAGCATCTCTTGCTATTTGATAGGTACTTGCATTACAAGCACTCGCATCATAAATTGCACCGACTGTATCAAAGTCACTTTCAGGCGTTACAGTTGAACCGCCACCATTAGATGAATTATCATCTGTCGAATTATTGTCATTCGTTGTATTAGAATCTGAGTGTATCGGATTAGGGTCTATTAAATCTAAACCTATGCCAATATCACCATTTGTTGTAGCTGAAGAGTTCGCTGAATTTGACGATGTATCCACACCGCAAGAACAGAGAAAAACAATTACAAAAATTGAGACTAATAACTTCATCATATACCTTACACTCTTTCCTAACTAGGAAGAGGCGGAGGTGTTCCTAGGGATGGGTTAAGACTAACGCCAAGTCCATTTCCGGTAGTTGTACCACTTACATTGCCATTATCGACGCCTGCAGGAGTTGTTGGTGTTGTTGTTGTACTTGTGTTACTTGTACTGCCACCTGTGCTACCGCTTGCTGAGGTTGCCCCACTACTACTCTCTCCACACCCTGCTAACATTAACATAGAAATGCTAGCCAAAAGGAAAATTCCTTTTTTCATTTTAACTCCTTTTAAATTGAAAATTGTTTCATGTCTATATCGACAACATAAAACAATTTATTAATATAAATTTACGAACATTGTAAATTCCGCAAAAGGAACTCATCAATTGGTGCAACCGAGCAAATAGTGTTCCACTTTTATTTGAAATTGTAATTTTGTTTGTTGATTGTTTACTTAGGGTGGAATGGGGGAAAGTGATGATGTGATAGAGCACAGTTTCGTTCTCTTGGGAGGCGATGGTGAGCTAGGGCTAAAGTGATGTCATGGAAGCTGTAATATTTTTAATCATAACTATTTTGTCTATGTAAAACCCTACCGATAATTATTGTGTCATTAGCTACATCAAAAAGTATTCTATAATCACCAACCCTTAATCTGTATGCTGGTTCAAAGCTTGTAAGTTTTTTAATATTTGATAGATTTGGAAAGTTCTTGAGTTCTAAAATTTTTGTATGAAGTTTTGTTTTAAGTGGCTCATTAATAGATTTTAAATCTTTAATAGCACTTTTTCTAATCTCAATTTGCATTTTTTAAATATTCTTCAAAAGATATACTTCCCTCATGTCTTGAAGCACTTAAAAGTTTTAAATCTTCAATATCTTCTTTTGAGACTATCTCTAAGCCATCATTTTTAAAGTGCTCTAGTAACCAAATAACTTTTTCAACAAGAGATTCATTTTGGATATTAATTGTTAATGATTGCATGCCCATAAACCTTTATACTAATTTTTATAGATGTTTATTATATCTAATTCTAAAACTTGTACTGAATGCCAAAGAGTATATTGTCTAATCTTTTGTGATGCAGTTCTGAGCTGCTGCCCGGTATCTCTAATGCGGATACATGATCCATCGCAGCAACTCTATATGCTAAGGAGAGTGAAATTTCATCATTTATTGGATAGCTAACTCCAAATTGTGCACCTGTCAATACGGATGTGCTTTGGTCATCAAAAGAGGTAGGATTTTCTATGGGGTACATGTTCCATTTGAGGTAACTGTTTCCTACAAATAGACCAAAATAGGGAGAAAAGTTGTAGTAAGTTAAAAACTTGTAATTAAGAGTGAGATAGATATTATCCATTATAATGTCACCGTTTATTATTTGAGAATAGCCTAAAGTACAGAAGATTCCATTTTTAAACTCGTAGCCTAAATCCAGACCATAGCTTCCAAAATCCTCATACGGAGCCTTCGCAACAACGCTTCCCTCTTTGCCAATGTGATTGGATGCTGAATTGCTGTAACCCAAATCTAAGCCGACAAAAAAATTATCATCACCTTTACTTGAAATATTTTTGCTTTGACTGTCTTTTTGTTTTATAACCCTCTGCGCATCCTCGCTTTTAACTATAAAAGCTGAAGGAATATATTTTTTTATTATCTCTAACCCCTCTTTAGCAGACTCTTCATCATCGTAAGGACCGGCATAGATAAGATATTTAGAGTCAGTATAGCTATATTTAATAGGCACACCAATTTCCGCAAACCTTGAGTTTACGGATAAGAGTGTATTTTTGCTTGATGTTTTGGCAATCTTAATATACGACTGCTCATAGCCAAAAACAGTGGATACCAATAAAAAAATAAAAATTATAATTTTCAAGCTAACTTCCTTATATCTTCTATGTTTAGATTTCGTCTCAGTATATCGGCATTTTTTTATTTTCCTTAACAAGGAGACTTAATACTTTTATGTTAAAATATCAAGAATAATAATCTTTCATAACTAGGGGCTGATGTTGAGATACAGTGTAAGAGTGGCGATTGCTAGCATTATACTTTTCCTCTTATCTGCATGTGAGAATTCAAAATTT
>JAUSKV010000203.1 GCA_030646745.1 Sulfurimonas sp.
CATTAAAAGTGTATGAGTTTTCATATCAATCCTTGTAATTGTTAAGTTTTAAAATTTTTAAATTGTATCAAAATAAGATTTAAACCTTAGTTTTTTGAACTACTTAAATATTTATTCAACACCTCATAAAGTGCTTTTACATCGATTGGCTTGAGCAGATACTCTTGCATTCCTGCATTTTTTGCCTGTTCTTTATCTTCATCACTTCCATGTCCGCTCAACCCAACAATCGGTATGTTGTCAAACAGACTCTTTTTTCTAATTATTTGAGAAGCCATGAGTCCATCCATATTGGGCATGTTCACATCCATAAAAATCAGTTCATAAGGGACACTGCATGTCTCTAACTTATTCAAAGCCTCTTGCCCGTCATCTGCAAATTCAATCTCTAGTTCTGTGCCCCTGAGCAGTCCGCTCATCACTTTTTGATTAATTTTATTGTCTTCAGCTATGAGTATCTTGTGAAAGCCTAACGCTTTAATGCTCTCTTTATTATATCTATCTATCTGTGCCGTGTTATTTGGAATACCGTTTATATTGTATAAACTCGTAAGTATTTCAAAAATTCTTTGCTGATGAAAGGGTTTCTTGAGGAGTTCGTCCACAATCGAATAATCAATTTTTTCATTTCTCAATATATTCGCCCAGCACTCTATCAAAACTATATGCGATTTCTTCTCTAATTTGTATGACTTGACATCCAATAAATCAAATAAGTCTTTATCTATAAATAAAATATCAAACCCATTTTTGACCAACAACTCTTTGGCATCCTCTATATTTGTAGCACCCTGCACCGGCATTTGGAAGTAACTTATTAAATTTTTTAACGAATCAACCGATTCTGCATCTGAGTCAATAATTAATACACTCATCCCCATTATATCTTTTGAAGGAAGACGATATTTTCTTTTATCCTTATCTGTATCCAGTGTAAGGCTGACAAAAAAGGATGAACCCTTTCCATGTTCGCTCTTTACCCAGATTTTCCCGTTCATAATCTCTACAAGTTTTTTAGAAATTGTCAGCCCCAAACCTGTTCCTCCATATTTACGGCTTGTATCCGAAGATGCTTGCGAATAGCTTTGAAAAAGATTTTGAATCTCCTCCTCTTTTAAACCTATTCCGGTGTCGCTTACTTCAAACTCGACAGTAGAGCTTTCCTCGGCACTGTCCACTGTTTTTATACGAAGCGTCACTCCGCCCTCGCTAGTAAACTTCACAGCATTGCTTAGTAAATTGAGCAGCACCTGAGAGATACGCAAAGGGTCGCCAAGGTAGTTTTTTCCAATGTTGTGGTCTATCACAAATGTTAGTTTTATACCCTTTTCTTGAGCTTTTAAACTCATCATGTCCGCTAAATAACTTAAAATCATGTTTAAGTCAAAAGAGGTTTTTTCTAAAGAGATTTTACCGGCCTCAATTTTTGAAAAATCCAATATATCGTTGATGATAGTTAACAACATGTTTGAAGATTGATGTATTGTTTTTACGGTTTCAATCTGCTCTCTGCTTAGAGTGTTATCTTGCAGAAGTGTCTGGCTCAGCCCTATAATTGCGTTCATAGGCGTTCGTATCTCATGGCTCATACTTGCAAAAAATTCACTTCTCTGTTCAAGTTTTCTTTGCGCATCATAAAGTTTATCTTCATACATGGAGACTATATTTGAAACGTTTATATTCTCTTTATTGTCGGCTAAAAGAGGATTAGACTCTTTTTTTTGTATGGCATTGATTGTTTTCTCAATTGAGAGCTTGCTCAGCGGCTCGTAAATAAAGTCATCAAATCCATTTACATAAAAGCTCGACAGATATTGATTACTGTCGAGTCTCACTTTTATAATGATTTTTTGAGCGGGATTTATCTCTAAAATTTTATGACAAATATCAAGTCCAAATCTATTGTCGATGATAACCAAATCGAAAAAGAAGCCGTTAATCTCTTTAAAATTCAGATATTTATTTAGAGTATCTTCCAACCCAAGAGAGCTATGAAATATTTTCGACATAGCACCCAAAATTTTTTTATTAAAATGGCTCTCTTCGGTATGCTGAGCATATAATATGGACAAATTGTCATAAATACCAAGCGTTTTTTTATCATTTATATTTATCATTCTTCGCCTTAAATATGCACAATTATTTTTTTACAACAACTCTTTTGCTTTTTCTATTAATCCGTTGACCGCATCTTCATATATTTTAGCATTCTCTTTAGAAGTTGACTCAAAACGCGTCACCAAAATCGGTGTCGTGTTACTCGCACGCACAAGTCCCCAGCCGTTTTCAAAGTTTATTCGCACACCATCGACATCTATAATATTTCGAATAGTCGGAAAACTTGCATCCGGATTTTTAAGCAACTCTTTTACTTTGTCTATGATTTTGAATTTCTCAGAGTCTGTCGTTTTTACTTTTATCTCTTCTGTTGAGAAAACATGTGGAAGTTTGGCAAGTTCTGCGTCCAAATCAATTCCATCATGCACAAGCTCTAACATTCTAAGTGTTGCATAAATGGCATCATCATAACCGAAGTAACGGTTTTTGAAAAATATATGTCCACTCACTTCACATGCCAAATCTGCATTGACCTCTTTCATCTTCACTTTGAGGTTTGAGTGTCCTGTTTTGTACATGATAGCCGTAGCACCGCGACGTTCAAGCTCATCATACATCACTTGTGAACATTTTACTTCACCTACAACTATCGGTTTGTCCATCTTCATGGCAAATAAAAGAGCCATCATGTCGCCCTTGATGTTATTTTTGTGCGTTAAAACAGCGATTCTATCTGCATCTCCGTCATAGGCAAATGCAATATCTCCATCGGTTGCCAAAAGTTTTTTGATATCTTCAAGGTTATGCTCATCTGAAGGATCCGGATGGTGGTTAGGAAAAGTACCGTCAGGGTCAACAAAAAGCCCTTTTGTGTGAAGATTGAGCGCAGAGAATATTCTCTCGGTTACAACACCGGCAACACCGTTTCCACAGTCATAAACGATGCGAGTCGCCATACCTTTGAGGTGTTGAAATTCACCGACCAAAAAGTCAATATAACGCGTTACTGCGTCAATATCTTTTACATCTCTGCTAACATGTTCGATTGCACCCATCGCCTCACATTCACGCCCTAGAGCATAAATAGCATCGCCAAAGAATGGTGCTTTGTCTATTGTAATTTTAAAGCCGTTGTATTCGCTTGGGTTGTGTGAACCTGTAATCATCACTGAAGCCGACACAAGAATGCCGTCAAATTCGTTGTAGTTACAAAAGTAGTTCACGGGAGTAGGAACAAGTCCCATGTTTAATACCTTTTTACCGCCGGCATTCAGCCCTGCGACAAGGTATTCAAAGAGAATAGGAGAGTGACTTCTAGCGTCATAACCAACAGCCACAAATTCGCCATCTATCTTAGAAGCCAAAGCATACCCAATGCGAGTAACGCTCAACTCATTTAACTCTTGCTCATAAATACCTCTGATATCATACTCTCTATAAATACTCACAACTGCCACCTTTTCAATAATTTTAATTTCCTATTTTACACTAAAAGGCTTAAATAGTTGGATTATAATCTGACCTTACCGCATTTTTTTAAAAGTGTGAGTAAGTGTCAATTCTTCTCTGGTATCCGAAAGATACGGGTAGCTTTAGGGGGTTGCAGGGACAATTTGTCCCTGCAACTTTATGGACTTTCTAAATAAACATCGCTTCGCGAGCGATTCTCTTGTTTTGCTCATAAAGTGCGTAACATCAGATAATAATAAGTGATAATCTACTACAATCTTCAAAAGCTGATATAAGGACGATTAAATGACAGATAATCACTACTACAATGTAATAATAGTTGGCGGAGGAATCTCTGGAACTGCCCTACTCTACACGCTTTCTAAATATACTGATATAAAAAGTATCGGGTTGTTTGAAAAATATGACGATATCGCCACTTTAAATTCAAATGCAAAAGGCAACTCTCAGACCCTTCATTGTGGAGATATTGAAACAAACTACACTTTAGAAAAAGCCATCAAAACAAACAAAACTGCAACCATGGTTGAAAACTACGGCAAACTCTACGGTTATGAGAACAAATACATGTTCAAAATCCCTAAAATGGCTCTAGGTGTCGGCGATAAAGAGGTTGCATTTATCAAAGAGAGATTTGAGCAGTTTAAAGAGGCTTTCCCGTACATGGAATATTGGGACAAGGCAAAACTAGCAGAAGTCGAACCAGCCCTTCTAAAAGGCAGAGATGAAAACGAAGACATCGCCGCTATGGGGACAGACAAAAGATGGAGTGCCATAAACTTTGGCGAAATAGCCAAGAGTTTTGTAAGAAACGCCAAAATAGAGAATCCGGAGTGTGAAGTACATCTCTCAAAAGAGGTGGAAGATATCAGAAAAATCGGCGACAAATTTGAAGTTACGGTAGAGGGGAAACACTACTTTGCTGATTATGTTGTTGTAGATGCCGGTGCACACTCGCTTCTTTTTGCTCACAAAATGGGGCATGGGCAGGATTTTTCTTGTCTTCCTGTGGGCGGAAGTTTTTACTACTCTAAAATAGATTCTCTCAAATCAAAAGTTTATACCATTCAAAACCCTAAACTTCCTTTTGCGGCGATTCATGGCGACCCTGACATCGTGCATAACAATACAATTCGTTTTGGTCCGACAGCTATCGTACTTCCAAAGTTGGAGCGATACCACCATGCGCACTTTTTGGATTTTTTAGAAACACTTGCCCCGTCTGCTGAAGTTTTAGAGGTGTTCTACGACCTTTTGCACGACGATGACATCCGAGAGTATGCCATCAAAAACTTTTTGTATGAAATACCCGGCATCCGAACCAAACTCTTCGCCAAAGAGGTACAAAAAATCGTGCCTTTCATGACTGAAAATGACATAGAATTTGCCGAGGGCATAGGCGGTTTACGACCTCAAGTAATAGACAAAAAAACAAAAAAACTTTTCCTTGGCGAAGCGAAGATAGAGACGGGAGAGGGAATAGTTTTTAACATGACACCCTCTCCAGGGGCTACAAGCTGTTTAGGCAATGCCTACAAAGATGCGGAACTCATCTGTGCATTTTTAGGTGCAAAATTTGATACAAAAAAATTCAATCAGGAGTTAACAGGTGAAAAATAGCGTAACCATAACAGACAACCGTACAAACAAGTCCTATGAATTCAACATACTCGACGGTACAAGAGGTCCGAGTGTCGTTGATATCTCAACATTTTATGCCGAAACAGGCATGTTCACCTACGACCAAGGTTACACTTCTACTGCTAGTTGCAAGTCCGATATTACCTACATTGACGGAGACAAAGGGGAGCTAAAATATCGAGGGCATGACATCAGTGAACTCGCTTTAAATCACAGCTATTTGGAAACATGCTATCTTCTTTTAAACTCAAATCTTCCAAATAAAGAGGAGTTGCATGAGTTTGATTTGGAGCTTCGCCACAGATCTTTTTTGCATGAGGGGCTAAAAAATCTCTTTTTTGCTTTTCCTTCAAACGCACATCCTATGGCTACTTTAGCCTCTGCAACCTCTGCGCTCTCATCCTTTTATTTTGACCATTTAGATATAAATAACGAAGCCGAGTATCAAGAGATGGCAAGAAGAATCATCGCCAAGATGCCTACTGTTGCAGCATTTGCTTACAGATACTCCATCGGTGCACCCTTCATTCAGCCTGACATCGACAGAAGTTTCACCGAGAACTTTTTATACATGCTCCGTGCCTACCCGGGTGGAAAAATGCACAGAAATATCAACGGCGAAGATAGAATACGAGAGATAGAAATCAAAGCCCTCGACACTATTTTCACGCTCCATGCCGACCATGAACAAAACGCCTCTACGACAACGGTGCGAGATGTGGCTTCCACAGGGGCGCATCCGTATGTAGCTATAAGTGCGGGAATTTCGGCACTTTGGGGAAGAGCACATGGCGGAGCAAACGAGTCGGTTATCGCTCAGCTTGAGATGATAGGAAGCATTGAGAATGTAGACAAATTTATAGCCCGTGCAAAAGACCCGAATGACGACTTCAAACTCATGGGATTTGGGCACAGAGTCTATAAAAATTTCGACCCAAGAGCAAAGATTTTAAAACAATTACAAGACCAACTCAAGGATGAGTTAAAACTTGATTCACACCTCATGGCAATCGCAAGCAGAATCGAAGAGATAGCTTTGAGCGATGAGTATTTCATTAGCAGAAAACTCTACCCGAACATCGACTTCTACTCAGGCGTAATCCTCACAGCCCTAAAAATTCCAAAATCAATGTTCACCCCGATTTTCGTAATAGGCAGAACAGTAGGCTGGATAACGCAATGGATAGAGTTCAAAAAAGACAAAAAAGCAAAAATTACGCGACCGAGACAGCTTTATGTTGGGAAGTAAGGGAACTATTTAGTTCCCTTGTTTGGGTTAAGAAGGCTTGTTTTTGTTAAATATTTTGAAAATCTCAATAGAATCTTTTTCAAAATTTACTGCATAAATGATTGTATAAGTTTTATAAGTCATATCTCTAATATTTTTGTCATCAAAATAGAGTGATTGTTTATATTTGAGAGGATTATCTACAAGTGCTAAAATTGATTTTTCTAACTCATACGCAAATTCAATACTAGCACTTTTTTTATCTCGTGCTATGTAATCAGTGATTTGAATTAATTCTCTTTCAAAGGCTGTTTTATAGATTATTTTCATTAACTATTGTTTAGTTTTTAAATGCGTATCTATATTTTTCCAAAACTCATCATGTGAAATCATCTCAGCTTTACCGCTTCTAATATCATCTCTGATTTGGTGCAACTCCGCTTGTCTCTCATAAAAATAGGGGTCATACTCTAAATTTTTATCTTTTGTTATTTTGATTTTATCTTTACAACTACCAACAAAGTTTAAAAAATCATTCATAAAACTATCTTCAACCTCTATTGTCAATGTTTTCATAAGATTCTCCAATAATTTTTTTATGCCTAATTGTAACAAAACACAAGTGAATATCAAGTCAAATGAAGCTATAAAGTAGGACTGAGTTATTTTATATTAATTTATGATAAAGTGTTTTCAATAAAAAAGATGTTTGAAAATAGAGTGGAGTTAGCAATATGAATCAAATCACAACGACAGATGAATCAAACATCCAAAACAAAATCTTTACCATCCGTGGCATGCAGGTAATGATAGATAGAGATTTGGCGGAGTTGTATGGCGTAGAGCCAAAAAGACTCGGTGAACAAGTCAAAAGAAACATTGAAAGGTTTCCCAAAGAGTTCAGATATCAACTAACCCAAGAAGAAAAAAATGAACTGGTCGCAAATTGCGACCGGTTCGAGTTACTCAAACACTCTTCCTCTCTACCTTTTGCTTTTACAGAACAAGGTGTTTCTATGCTTTCGGCAGTTCTCAGAAGTGAAACTGCCGTCAAAACAAGCATACAAATCATCAATAGTTTTGTCAAAATGAGAATCTTTCTTTCCCAAAATGCAGATATTTTCAAACGACTTGAGCTTGTAGAAAAAAGACAAATTTCACATGAGATAAAATCAGATGAGAAATTTAAAAAGCTCTTTGATGCACTAGAAGCAAAATCTATCAAGCCGACACAAGGCATTTTTTATGATGGAGAGGTTTACGATGCCTATCTCTTTGTCTCAAACCTTATAAAAAGTGCCAAAGAGAGCATAGTGCTCGTCGATAACTACCTCGATGAGAGTGTTTTGACTATGCTCTCAAAAAGGCAAACAAATGTAAGCGCCACCATCTACACCAAAAACATCACCACACAGCTAGAACTCGACATCAAAAAACACAACGCCCAATACCCAAAAATCACCCTCAAAAAGTTCGACGCCTCCCACGACAGATTTCTCATCCTCGATAGCAAAGAACTCTACCACATAGGAGCAAGTCTAAAAGATTTAGGCAAAAAATGGTTCGCTTTTTCTAAGTTTGA
>JAUSKV010000333.1 GCA_030646745.1 Sulfurimonas sp.
GTTCTAAAAATGGAAAGATTTAATAGTTATCTGATTCTTAAGTAAATTATGGATGGTGTTTGTGCTATTGTTGATAGAAAAAATAGAGTAGTAGTGCATAGTTTAAGGCATACTTTTGCCTCTCACTTAGCTATAAATGAAACTCCAATTTTGACGATTCAAAAATTGATGAATCATCAAGATATTAAATCAACCATGAGATATGCAAAGCTTTCATCTGATAGTGGAAGAAATTCAGTGAAAAACCTTGGTTTTTAATAAAAGAATTTACAAATTCTTTTATTAATTAGTTTGAAAATTTAAGTTTAAAATAGAAACTTCAAAAAATTACACTGCAATATCACTCAGTAAATAAAATAATATTAAAATAAGTATCATATCAGTTAATAGTACAACTCAGGCAAGAAATTTCAAAAGGAATTATACTACTACATACAAAGAGAACTATGAAAATTAGGGATTTTTGAAGTGGTAGATTGAAGAACTTTATAAGTTTTTTTCTTAAGTTTCGAGACTAGGAAAAACTTATAAAGCGAACACTTTAATTAAAAGTTGCCGTAATTGTACACTCACTTTTATTAAAGTTTCTTTATCTCCTACAAAATCAACACAAAGATTATGTAGATGAAAGATTTTCAAAACGAACTTAGTAAAACACTGAACCGCTTCAATAAGATAAGACTCTATCATACTCATGGATGGATGAACATTTTGCCGATGAAGTACCTCAAAAAGAACCCTAAGAGATACAATCAAATACAACTCAACACAGATACCCACTTCAACGCTATTATCATGGATATAGACGATGAAGAACTGCTTACAGAGTGGAACGCCGTCGGTTTACCAACTCCATCAATTCAAACTCTCAATAAAAACAACGACAAAGCACACTTAGTTTGGCTTTTAAATGTACCTGTAAGCAAAAAGAACCGCAAAGCAATCAAATACTACAAAGATATCGTTAACAGCATTAAGCAGCTCATAGGAGCAGATAAAGCATATCAGAACCACCAGACAAAAAACTTTTTAAATGAAGAGCTCTATAGAGTAACTTATAATGATGTTGCTTATGATTTAGGCGACTTTCAAGAGTTTATAATAAAAGAAGAAAAGTATCAAGATAACCAAGGCGAACTAGAGAGCACTGGAAGCAGACATATAGACCTATTCAACGAGCTCAGACGCTATGGTTACACAATCGCAAAACAAAAGAACCTACAAGAGAAGCTAGAAAAACGGGCAGAGCTTATCAACGAGCAATTTGATGAACCAATCAAATCAAAGTCTATCATTAAATCTGTTTTACATTTTTGCGAAGAAAATGCCAACAACTTTAAAAAAGCGAAGCAAAGCAGAGCCGGCGCAATGAAGTTTAAAAAGATAAAAAATCTATCTCAAGAACAATATAAAAATGAAGTACACAAACGACAAAGTAAATCAGCAGCAAGAACGGCAGATATCAAGCGTTTAAAAGCCTCTGCACGCATCAAAGCTACAGTCGAGACACTTCTACGCAAAAAGATTAAATTAACCTACACAAACATCGCAAAACACACAAAAATGGCACTTAGAACTGTAAAAAATCACACAAAGATAGTTCAGTTATTTACTCAAAAAATCAATGGTGCAATTAGCTCTATAAGGGTAATAGCACTTGGAGCGGGCGGAGCCTGCACCTATCCTCTAAAGTGCTTTTTAAGTGAGGATATAAAAAAAATTATCTCAAATCTAGCAAATGAAGGAGCTATAAAATGCAAGCCACCCCAAAATATATCAGAATAGACTCAAAAGAATTTCAAGCTAACCTAGCTGCTGTTTTAAAACCATTACAAGCATATGAAGATGAAACTTATGCTATTGTAGAAACCTATAAACCTCTTAACATACAAGAGTGTGAACCTTTTGAAAATAGTAAGAGCTTTAACCCGTACATGCGAAAAATAAGTTTATCTTTATTTGAAAAAAAACTAATTGAAAAATATTTATTAGACTTGTGTTAGGTTTTGATTTTTTTCTTTACTTATTAAAACTTTAAGAGCATCTGTAGATTCTTCTAAACTAGGAGCAGGAACCTCTTTTATTTCAACCCATTTTACCTTCTCATAATCAATCTTTTCATTATCCTTATTACTGAAAAAATCTAATATACTAAAAATGAATGTAAAAAACATTGTTAAAGTTTTATCATTAAATGAGTAACCGTCGATATGAATATTATATCGCGCATTATTAGTTTCCTCTTTTTTAGCTTGTTTATGTTCTTCTATTTTGTTAAGATATTGTATAGGGTTATCTTTAGTTACATATATTAACTTTAGTTCTAAATTTAAATTATTATGATCGCCAGAACTTCCAGCAAATTTCACTGTAATTTCAAATTCTAAAATAGTTTCAAAGTCGTCTTCTATTGGAATAAATTTCTGATTTATTGTAAAGGATGGATTAGTAATATCTTCTATCAAATCTTTACAAGAATCGTAGTATATATAGCTTGTATATTTATCATCTAATAGAGCATAAACAAGTTTCTCTTTGTATATTCCTATGCGGCAAGTATATGTTTTGTCTTTACTCATTTAAACTTCTTAGATTAATTTATATCTGTATAATAGTAGATTATTTTTAAATGTAAGATAAATGCTGAAAATTAAATTATGTTAGCAAGTAACATAAAGAACTCCATATAGGGATATCTATAAAAATTAATATTGGAATTGTTTTAGCCCATTTTGGAGTAAGATTCATTTTATAGAAAGTAAAATAAAGAACTAGTAATCCCAGCGATATAAGGTAATTTAAAAATAACTCAAAAAAATTATCAAAATTATAATTAATCTTCATAAAATAAAGTGATATTAATATTCCAACAACTACAAATAAACCTATTATGAAACTACCAATCAATGCATAAGCTCGTCGTGAAGGATACCATTCAAAAATAGTATTAACGATTTCTTCCGTTACTGCATTAGTAGTAGTTACTGCATTAGTAGTAAGAGTAACATTTTCAATATTAATATGTTTAAAAATTTGATTACCGGTTACATTTTGAGCTATTTGACCATGATTATCTTCTATCTTTTGAATATCATCAGACATTTAATATTCCATCAAATAAAGCCTAAATCTCTTTAAATCATCTTCATCAATCGCTTTATCATATGCTTCTTTAAATAAATTATAAGTGGCTATATCTATATTATTGTCTTCTTTATTGGCATTAAAATTTTGAGCACCACTCACATTTTGTGCTACTTGTCCGTGATTGGCTTTGATTATTTGAGAATTTGCATCTCCAAAAATATCATTATATATACCAAGCTCTCTACATTTCTTTTTTATAGCATTTACAGAATTACGAGAACGCCAACTTGATATTGAAGTTTGCTTAGTATTGAGTAATACAGCTAATTCACTTATTGTACTAATATTATAATAATTCAATAGTTTTTCAATAAAAAAATCTGCTTTATAATCCATAATATCTCCAAATACTGCAAATTTATCTCTTTTTAGCTCAATATACCTCTGATTAAGTAATTATTAAGCGTTATACTGCAATAATTCTTAATACACGAATTAAAAGGCGTTAAAGAGCAATATGAAGTATATCATATATTCTTTAATAAATTAATAAAAGGATTAAAAATGACAAAAATAGAAAATATCAAACTACAAATTGAATTGTTTAATGAGGCTTATCCGGCATTAGCTAAAAAAACAACATTAAATCAGGAGGGAGCTGCAAAGTTTCTGAGTTGTAGCCCGAATACTGTTAAGACTTATTGCGACCAAGGGATAGGACCTAATTATTCACAGCCAGGAGGGGAAGACAGTAGAGTTTTTTATACAAAAATAGCGCTGGCTGAATGGCTGATTGATACTCGGATTAAAACAGCGTAACGAGCAACAACATAAACAACAGGAGCTAATGCTCCTGCATAAATATCTTCATTTAAGCCCTATTAGTAGGGTTTAAACGAACATGACAAACTCGAGTTCACTAAATTATCAGCCCTAAGACGACATACGGGGTTTTTAAAAACAAAAGGTGTGATGCAAATATATATTTATATATGCGCCGTATCGCAATAAACCGCCTTTTTTCTAACATTACTATAAATTTACCAATGCATTTTCACATAAAAAAGTGCATTCAAAATTTATAAAAAGGAGAACATAATATGACGAACGAAGAGCAGCTTAAAATGTATCAAGATTTGGTCTTCGCTAATGAGCAGATGAGAGTCAATATTGAACAATTTGCAAAGTTGAAAGACTTAAACATTTTGATTGATAAAATTCAAAAATTCAAAAATTTTGATGAAAATCTTATCATTGAAAAATTAAATCAAATTGACTTTGAGAAAATATCATCGGCTATATTTAATAAAATAGAAAAAAGTGAAGTTAAATTTGATGAGTTAAATTCAAGACTTTTAAAAAAAATTGATAGTTTTGAAAATGCTACAGAGGGTCTTCATGATATTGATTCAATATCAGAAAATTTCAAGCAAATAGCGAAAAACTATAAGACTATTAGCAGTAGATTAATATATATGCCTACTTTAATTGTCGCGTCGTTAGTTGGCTTATTCACTTTTTTTAGTGCTAATCTCAATCAATATTTTAGTGCGGAAAAAATTCAAAACGAAAGTCAATTTGCGGAGTATATCCCAGAAGCAAGATTTGCAGTTAGTACAAACGATAGGAGAATTTTTCTGCAAGTACCTGATGCTATAAAAATAAAAATTATAAATGGTGATAAGGTCAAATTCATTGGTTTTGAGAAATAACATGAAGCCCCTTGAAAGTTTCCTGCGGAAACACACTCCCGCTCGGCGAGTGTCTGCTCTTGAACCGTTTGTAAATCAAATCATACAGCTCTATGACACCAACTACAGCATAGAGCAAATTCAAGAATATTTATCTACCAACAAAATCGAAATCTCTACGAGGAGGATATATCAATTTATTAAGGTTAAGAAAAACTTAAGCAACAAAAACTTTTCTTTAAAAACCCCCAGTGCTGCAAGCACTGAAAAAAAATCTGAAAACCAAGGTGTAGCAAATGAAAATTCAAAGGCTACTAACGCATATCTTGCAAAGATACAAAGACTCGCTCAAAGCGAAAATGAAAAGGAATAACAAATGATTTATATAATCTCAAATTCAAAAGGCGGGGTGGGAAAAACACAAACCTCAGTTAATCTAGCATGTCTACTACATGCACAAGAAAGAAATTTCAAAATTATAGAATTAGATAATAATAATGACTCACTTATCTTTAAAAACAGTGATTTTCTCACTACAGATAGAGCGATTTCATTCAAGCTTGACAAAAAAGACTCGGCTGTTTCAGATATGTTATTTGATGTAATGAGTGATGATACACTAGACTATATAGTTGACATCGGCGGTGGAGACGACGAACAAAAGGTGTTAGATGTTCTGCTACCTGTGCAGTTGCCAAAGACTTACTTAATCCCGACACTTAAAATCAAAAAGTACCTTCAAAACGCACTTGTTACTTATGAGTATATTAATGACCCCGAAAACATTTTCTTTGTCTTAAATCAATACAACAAACTTGAAAATATCAAAACAGAGTTTAGATACTTTTTCGGTGATAAGGATATGGGAATCAAACCAGTATCACCTGTTTTCAAAAATGCAAAGACTATCTATATGCCATATAGCGATTTATTTCAAATAGCAGAAGATGATGAGCAAACTATTTATGACTTAGCTGCAATATCTAAAAATGTTACAGAAGCAGAAGCTCGCAAGATGTCATTTGATTTAGCAGCAGGTGACAGAGAAAAATTTGGAATCCTTCTCACTCAATACAACAATTCACTAGAAGCACAAAAGCTCTTTCAAGAAATGACTAAAAGCACAGAAGCACTTTTCCAAGAGTAAAAATAGAGAAGCAAAGCAGAGGCTCATTTTCACTCGCCAAAAAGGGTGGATTAAAGCAGATTGAAGCACATTGAACAAGTTTGTATCAATGTGAAATGAGATTGAACTAATCTGAAACAGATTGAAGTAAAAGTGAAAGAAAATTGAAACTCATAAGAGTTAGACCAACGCCACTTTTTCCAAAAGTAGCTAAAAAAAGGGTAGAAAGGGTAGAAAATGAAAAAAGAAAGACAAAAAGAAGCAAGCTATAAAAGTATAGCTTTTGAGAGAAATGACCTTAATAGTATGGTTAACGCTATTCAAACCATTGAGAGATTAAGACAAGTCAAGGCAGATGAGACTCTTTACATATATTGTCTCAATCACAATATTGTATCAACTGATCGTAAAATTGAAAATCCAGGAAGACACATTTTTTTAGGAAAATACAAACTTATTAACTTTGTAAGTGAGGGCTCGCATAAGCATATAGCTAATACTTTTATGAGAATTATTGCAGAAAACGAGAGCACATAAAATGCTCTCTTCTGCTTATGTCTCCGTAGGTCAAGCCTCAACCTATTATGAGAAGGATCAGTGTTATTACGATGCTCAAATTGGAGAGTATAGAGGTAGATTAAAAGAGACTTTGGGTCTCGAAGATTTAACACACGATACCTTCCAAAACCTTATCCGAGGCAACAATCCAATCACAGGTGAGAGTCTCGTTTCATCCAAAGGCACAAATCAAAAAAGAGCCGCTATTGACCTCACATTTACCGCCCCAAAATCTGTATCTGTTTTGCTTGAAATTGCTCAAGCTAGAGGTAACGGAGCATTAGAGCGTTTACTGCTTGAATCACATGACAAAGCGGTCAATAAAAGCCTTGACCGTGTTGAGAATGTTTATGCAGCTTCAAGGGTTCAAAAAAACGGCAAGCGCAAAATAGAAAAAACTGGCAATTTAATAATTGCGAAGTTTCAACACGATACTAGTAGAGAACTAGATCCTACACTGCACACTCATAGCGTAGTCATGAATTTTACACAATGCGCTGATGGAAAATTCAGAAGCATAGAAGCTGGAAAACTTCTTAAAGATAACAAGATTAACGGACTGTATTATCGCGCTGAACTTGCAAAAATTCTTCAAGAAGAAGGTGTCGAAATCGTTATTACAGATAAAGAGAGAATGTTTTTTGAACTAAAAAATGTTGATAAATCACTGCTCGAAGAGTTCTCGCAAAGAGCACCACAAGTTGAAGCAAAATTCCAAGAGCTTAAAGCTAAATTTCCAAATATGAGTGAAAAGAAGCTCATGCAGTCTGCAAAGTTGCAGAGCCGTAAAGTAAAAGACCATAATGTAGATCGTGATGCAGTGCGAAATATCAACTTAGAGAGAGCCGAAAAGCTTGTAGATGTTGACAAACTTTTACAAAAATTCAATCCAAAACAACAGCCACAAAATAGTAAGGAGGTAGTTCAATCAAAAGATGAAGTCGAAAAAGAAGTTAAAGAGGTACTTTTTAAAGTTGAAAAGGAGCTAAAACAAAGCACTGGTAAAAGTGCCAAGTGGGAGCAAAGAGAAGCAAATGTTTTAGCAAGTGCTGTTAAAGAACTTTTTGGAAAAGTCAGAGCAAGCGTTATATCTCTAATTCAAAATAAAGTGAGTGTAGAAAAAATACAAAAGATTCAGACAATGCACTCTCTTTTGATAGAGAGCCTTCACAAAACCAAACTAAACACACAAGAGCTATTCAAATTAAACAGCCAATTTGTGAATATTGATAGACATCAAATCGAGGAGAAAATAGAAAATGCCAGAACAACAATCGGATGTGAACGAATTAACGCTCTTAGAAGCAATCGTGACCTCGCAAGTAGTATTGCAGGAACAGAACACACTCATGACAGAGATGCTGCAAATATTGATAGAAAAATTAGTGCCCCCGCAGAACGGGACAGAGACAACGGAGCCGAGTTTAAAAGAGATGATGATGCTCATGCTCGAGGGTCAGGAGCAAATTATCCAAGTATTACAAAACATGACATCGCCCTTGCCGAGCAAGGCGGACGAGAACAACAACTCAAAAACCAACACCAAGAAGGAATAGAAAAATGAGTTTAAAAATTATCAAAGAGTTAAAAAATGCAGTTGTCGAACTTGACCATAATAAAGCCAGTTGGATAGATAAATGGATGGTTATTGATTTAAAACATAAAGCTCAAATTTTATTAGAGTCTATCACTAGACTTGAGGAGGGAGAGAAAGAAAGCGCACTGGAAGCAGCACAAGAGTTTTTAACGGTTGTAAGACCAGTTATTTTAGAGTTAAATAATCAACAAGTAGGAGCCTTATAATGGACTTTATAGCAAAAAAATACACGGTGTTAATGAACAATGAGCCAATCGAAGTTTGGATAAAAAACGAAGAAATTAAAAAAGCTCAATTTATGAATAAAAAGATAGCATTGGATTTATCTCAAGAGACAATCCGTCAAATCCAAGACAATCCTTCGAGAACAGTCAACGGAAACAATCTTATATCAAATTCAGATTTTACTAAGAATGTTTCAAAAATGATGGATAGTCAGCTTAATCTAGCAATTGCCAAAAATGACAGAAAAACGCTCTCACGCTTTGCTAGGTCGGAACTTGTACCAGATGCGAACAAAGAGGCATTTATTGAAGCAGTCAACCGCCAGAGTGGTATTAGAGGAGTGTTAACGAGAGCCGTCAATAAAACAAACAGTATCTTCCAAAACTTAGCTAAGAAAATAGACAGATATTTTGATAAGGTGAAAGAGAATGTTGCAAATAAAAAGTTGGATAAGTACCTCGAAGAGTACCAACTCAAAGAGTTTAACAAAGCACCGCCATTAAAAGATATCAATTTATCTCAGCATGTCAACCCAAAGCTTGCAGAGTTAGCAGAGGAGTTTGTAAAGAAAAATGACGTTAAAGAACTGACGGAT
>JAUSKV010000335.1 GCA_030646745.1 Sulfurimonas sp.
TGCATCTTTAAACGATGCGTTAATATCTTTTTTATTACACATCGTATCTCATGAGTAATTTTTATTGGATACAATTTCACACTTAATCAAAGGAGAGAAAATGGCATATTTTAAAGATGTAAAAATTGGCGACAAGCTTTATGGAATGGTTTTTGGCTCAGGAGTGGTGACTCAAGTATTTGAAAACAGTCACTACAAAATGATGGTCTCTTTTAAAAATGGATATGATGTTCCTTATACTGAAGACGGAATCCCAGGCTGGGGCAATTTTAAGAAACAGACGATTTTTTATAAAAACGATATTGACTTAACGGATGTAGATTTTACTCCGGTTACAAAAGTTTTATCTCCTAAAAAAATCATAAAATTCAGACAAAAAAAGAAACTTGAGGTGAGGCTTCCATCCGGCATTTGGACGGAGTGTAGCAAATGCGTAAAAAAATATGTTGAAGAGATGCTGGAAGCTGAAAATTATCACATGTTTAGAAAAAAACAATCTTAATGAATCAATAATTCCGTACTTGGTACGGAATTCATCTCAGCATGTAAAAGCACGCTACCAATGGCTTGCACTCGGCTAGAGAGTTGAATATCACTACTTTTATCAAAAAGTTATCACAAATTTATTTATTTTTATAATTATGTGTAAATAAATATGTTATTATATATATAAAAAAAAGGCTATATAAATGTTTTCAAACTTAAGTATCAAAAAAAAGATGAATCTCCTTATCGTCATGGCTACGTTTTCTATTTTTTCGGCAACAATTTTTGTATTTATAGCAATGAGCTATATAGAATCAAAGTATGAGCATCTGCATCAAAACTCTATGCGGGGGGCAATACAAACTTTAGAAATAGAAAAAAATCTCAATTTTGTAAGTCGTACGACTCGAGACATAATGCTAGGTGGAGACTATGACAAAAACATAGCTAAACTCAGTGAATCCATAGAAGAGTGCCGTAAGCTCTTTTTATCTTTAGAAAAGATGATGGAACATGACACTGCCTCAAAGATGGTAAAAGAAGCAGAAACTTCTACAATGTTATTTTTAGACAACTCTTTTACCTTGATGAAATCACTCACAAAAGATGAAATAGAAAACAGTAAAACAAAGATTTATAAAAAATACCATAACGACTTAACATCCTCAGCAGATGCTTCGAGAGTATCCTTTAAAAAACTTGTTGAGTTTAAACAAAAAGAGCTAGATTCAGACTCTGTAGCCTTAGCTGACAACTTAAGCTTTTATAAATATTTAGTTCTTGTAGCCGGTGTATTTTGTGGCATCGTTGTACTTATTATAGCAACTATTATTAGTTCCTCTATAACAGGCGGTATCCAAAAATTCACATCTCTCATCAGCTACTCGGCAAATGGTGATTTTAGTCAAAAATGCAACGAATCAAATAAACATACTGAACTTGGAATCATGGGCGCAGAGCTCTCTAAACTCCTTGAACAGATAGAACATGTAATCCATGAGATAAACTCAACAATAACAGATGCTTCAAAAGGTGTCTTTACCAAAAAAATATCTTCGCAGGGAATGAAAGGCGAGTTTGTTTTAGCGCTAGAAAATGTAGCAAACAGCATAGAGATTATGAAAGAGCAGAATAAAAAAGTTCAAAGAGATGCCTTTAATGCAGAGCTGAGTACAAAAAGTGTTCATGTCTCTGAGTCTCTCTCTCTTATTTTAAATGATTTGCAAAACAATATCAACAACTTAAAATCCATTACACATGCCACAAAATCTGCTGCCGATTTGGCAAATGATTCTAGAGAAAACATCAATGAGATTGTAAAGAATCTTGATGATTTAAACGAACAGGTAAACAACAATAATCATAGTATTGGCGACCTCGCACATCAAGCAAACAACATCACATCTGTCATTGAGCTTATTACAGACATTGCAGAGCAAACCAATCTACTTGCGCTCAATGCTGCGATTGAAGCAGCAAGAGCCGGTGAGCATGGTCGAGGGTTTGCCGTTGTAGCGGATGAAGTTAGAAAACTTGCAGAGAGAACCCATAAAGCAACAAGTGAGATTTCAGTATCTATAAAATCTCTTCAGCAAGGTATGAATGACATTCAGTCAAGCTCTGACATGATGAAAGAGACAGTAAACCATTCTGCGGAGATGATAAGCAGTTTTGAGGGAACTCTAGAGGAGTTGAGCGAAAATTCCACTAAAATAGTAAACCACTCCTATCATATGGAAAATAGTATCTATGTAGTACTGGAAAAACTCTACCATATTCTTTATAAATCTCGTGCATACAACTCGGTAATGTCACTCAAAAAAGTTTTACAAGAGCAGAATCCTCATCAATGTAATCTTGGTGTATGGTGCGATGGCGAAGGAAAAAAACGATTTTCACAAACGCATTCGTTTAACAATATTGCAACTCCACATGCCGCTGTTCACACAAGTGTCAATAAAAATCTTGTATATCTTGAAAAAGATGCAGAAAGTGAAACACTCAAAAATGCGTCACTCATTATACAAAATTTCAATAGCATGGAAGAGGCTTCAACTGAGCTATTCAATGCTATGGACAAAATGTTGGAAGAGTCAAAAAGCACAAAGTAACATTTAGATGTTACTTTTCCCCCCCCCATTTTCTACAATTTTGTAGATAAAAGTAACTTTATGTAATCAAAAAAAGTTTCTTTGCTATAATCCTTTACTTAAAATAAAAAAAAGGAGAAAAAATGGGAAAACTTTCCATAAAACTGCAAACCATTGCACTTATTAGTATCGCTTTAGTTATCTTAGCAACTATTATTGGTGCGACATCTGTTTTCAACAGCAAATCAGCACTTTTAGAGATGACGGGTGCTAAACTTGAGTCGCTTAGAGATGTAAAGAAAAATCAGATAGAAACTTTCTTTAACCGAAGTGTAACTGATATAAAAGTACTCGCTCACTCAGAAGATGTAGAGAGTCTTGTTAAAGATTTGATTCATGTTCATAAAGAGCTAGAAGTAGCAGGTACAGACGCCTATCCGGTTAAAAATGCACTTGCAATAGAAAAGACAAAAGGTCATGAAGAGTTTTTTCAAGAGTACATGAAAGAGTACGGATACTATGATGTTTTTATTATCTGTGCAAAACATGGACATGTTATGTACTCCGCAGCCAAAGAGTCTGACTATGGAGAGAACCTCTCAAGCGGGACACTCAAAGAGAGTGGACTGGCTGAAGTTTATAAAAAAGCTCTTGCAAACAATGCTCCTGCTTTTGTAGATATGAGACCTTACGCACCTAGTAAAGGTGAACCTGCAATGTTTTTAGCAGTACCCGTTACAGTAGATGGAGAGGTAAAAGCTGTCCTTGCATTTCAAATTAGTGACGCTGCTATTAGTAAAGTTATGAACTTCAGAGTCGGTTACGGCGCAACGCAAGAAGACTTTCTTACGGGGTCAGATAATCTTATGCGAAGCGATAGTTTTCTAAAAAAAGAAACACATACCGTAAAAGCATCTTTTGCAAATCCTGCAACAGGTTCTGTTGATACAGAAGCAACAAGAGCAGCATTCACTGGAAAAACTGGAATAGTGATGGCAAAAGGGTTTACAGGGAATCAGGTACTACTTTCATATACACCTATTGAAATCGGAAAAGATTTCAAATGGGCTATAACGTCAAGAATGGATGAAGCAGAAGTTCTTATAGCTCCAAATGAGATGCGTAACTCTATTATTGTTGAATCCCTTATTGTTCTAATTGTTATCACTTTACTAGCGATATTTATCATAAACATAAGAGTAGTAAAACCCATAGAAAACTTCAAAAATACGCTTCTTAAAATAAGCTCATCCAAAAATTTAACGATTCAAGCAGATGAAAATGCACCAGAGGAGTTATCTCATATGGCACATGGCTTTAATGGACTTCTTGCTTCGTTGAAAGAGCTGATTGAAACAGCAAAACAAGGTTCATCAGAAAATGCTTCTATTGCACATGAACTCTCAACAACCGCACTGGGTGTTGGAAACAATGTTGAAAAATCTGTAACAGTTATAGACCAAGCGACGGTGAAAGCAAATGAAATAAAAAATGAAATAATTATAGCGGTAAGAGATGCGCAAGAGAGTAAAAAAGATATCGTAAAAGCGAATGAAAATCTTACTGCCGCACGCAACGACATAGTGGCTCTTACTTCAAGAGTGCAACAAAGTGCTGAACTAGAAATAGAACTGGCACTTAGAATGGACACACTTTCAAACGAAGCAAATGCAGTAAAAACTGTACTTGAAGTTATCTCAGACATTGCAGACCAAACAAATCTTTTAGCACTCAACGCTGCCATCGAAGCCGCACGAGCCGGTGAACATGGAAGAGGTTTTGCGGTTGTAGCCGATGAAGTAAGAAAACTAGCGGAGAGAACGCAAAAATCACTCACAGAAATCAATGCGACAATCAGTATAATTGTACAGTCCATTGGCGATGTAAGCGGACAAATGAACTCTAACTCGGCAGAAATTCAAGAACTTGCAAATGTTTCCACAGATGTAGAAGAAAAAATCAATGCAAGTGTGAACATTGTACAAGCTGCCGTAAAAGCAAGCGACAAAACTGTAACTGACTTTGAAAAAACTGGAAAAGATGTTGAATATATCGTTTCACAAGTTTCAGAAATAAATAAACTCTCCTCTGTAAACGCTAGAAATGTTGAGGAGATTGCAGCCGCGGCTGACCATCTTAACTCTATGACCGATGACCTGCACGCTAAACTTGAAACATTCCGTACTTAAAAAATTTGTCCTTATAGGTGCCTCTACAGGAGGACCGGGGCAAATTGAAAAAATCATAAATTCCCTCAATCCACTTCACTCCACCGCTGTTGTAATCGCCCAGCACATGGTGGATAGTTTTATTCCCAGTTTTATGAATAGGCTCAGAAACAGCAGTAAGAATAGTGTTACAATGGCAGAGAACAGCAAAATAATTGAGGCTGGAAATATCTATATATGCAGTGGGCATACTCAAATTATAAAAAACATGTCACAACTCTATTTTTTGCAAGAAACAGCGCCTAAAGACTCCTATAATCCGGATATTAATTTTCTCTTCAGCTCTTTTTCCGGTTTTACGAAAGATATTGAAACGATGGCTGTTATACTTACCGGAATAGGCGAGGATGGGGTAAATGGGTGCCATGAGTTAAGTTTAAACGGTGCGCAGTGTATTACAGAGGATGCAAATGCCATAGTGGATGGAATGCCGTCCCGTGCAAGATTGGTTGTTACAAATATCAAGGTATCCGGTATAAATGAGATAATAGAAACGATAAAGGAATTTTGCGAATAATGTTTAGTTTTTTTAAAAAAAAGTCGGTTGAGACCGAGGAGAGCAAAGCAGAAATTTCTCAAGATTATTCAAATGTTTTACAAGTCGCCGAATATTTTAAGAATGAGACAGGTGTCACTTTTGATAAGCAGATAAGTATTTTAACAAATAAAGTAACAACCTTCTGCAAACAAAGGGAGATACACTCTTTTACAACTCTTATGCAAATCATCGAGAAGGATAAGCAGATAAAGCAAGAACTGATTGACTACTTAACCACAAATGAGACATTCTTTTACAGAGAGTTCAATCAGATTGATGCGCTGAGTAAACTTGTAAAAAAAAGTAATAAGCATGTGGATATTCTCTGTGCACCCTCTGCTACCGGAGAAGAACCCTACTCTATTGCAATTGCACTTCTTGAAGCCGGAGTATCTGCAGGCAGTTTTAATATAACAGGCATAGACATAAACTCGGATGCACTCACAAAAGCTAAAGAGGCAATCTACAGAGAAAGAAATGTCAGAAATTTAACACCTGAAATAATAAATAAATATTTTACTTTTACAGGTGAAAAATATGTTCTCAACAACTCTATTAAATCACATGTTACTTTTAAACTCACAAATATTTTCGACCCTTCATTTACCACTTTAGGCAAATTCGACTTTGTTTTTTCAAGAAACATGCTCATCTACTTTGATAAAGAGACAAAACTAAAAGCGAAAACTATTTTAGAAAGTATGCGTAAAGATGATGAAGTTGGTGTTTTTTTTGGTCATGCGGATTTGTTTTAAATCCTCTACTCAAACACAATCTTTTTGTTCTCAATCTTCATCACGCGGTCGCAATATTCTAGCATTCTCTCGTCATGCGTTACCATAATAATTGCTACATTTTGTTCTGCGGCAATTTTTTTAAGCATTTTTACTACACTTATTGAACGCTCGGTATCAAGTGCTGCTGTAGGCTCATCT
>JAUSKV010000336.1 GCA_030646745.1 Sulfurimonas sp.
ATAAAGGCATCTCCTAAATTTATATCTGTAATCATTAAATCAAAAACATGTGTTCGAAGATACTTAAGTGCCGCATCTGCAGAATTTGCAAGGAACACATTGTACCCAGCACGCTGTAAATTATTTTTCAATGCTTTTGCCGTGATTGAGTTGTCTTCTACAACCAATATATTTAACTTGCTCAAATAATACCTACTATTGTTATATAAAATTTATTTAGTTACCATATGTTAACTAAATAAATTTTAAAAGAGAGTCATGCACAATTTCAACATACTATTTAATGTTTTACTCCTCGCTTTTCTCTCAACTGCACCGCTTTTTTCTCAAACTATATCTTTAACAGAGAAGTATCAGCCGCCGATAAATCTTCTACAAACCGGTGAAGTGTATATTGACCATGAAGGTATTGAAAAATTTGAGACACTTTACAATAGCAGTAAATTTTCAAAAATGAATGAAGAGTTTATCAACTTGGGCTACGCATTTGAGAATGTCGCATGGGTTCGTTTTACAATCAACAATGATTCAAATGAGACTCAAAGGCGTTATATTACTGTTGATAATACTATGCTTGATACGATAGAACTCTATAAACCGGAAGCGAATGGAGAGTACAAAAAAGAGTTGAGCGGTGTTTTTCAACGAGAAAGGTTTGATAATATTTTGCACTTCAACTTCTCCGTAGAGCTACAACCGTCACAATCACAGAGTTATTATCTCAAAGTCACCTCTACAACTTCCGCACTCTTTTTTAAATCCTACCTCTACAATGAGAGAGATTTTTATAAAGAGGAGATTAGCAGACAGCTCTTTTACACTCTTTTTATCGGTGCCATGGGGATACTCATACTTTATAACTTTTCACTTTTTCTATTTTCCAGAGATACAACCTATCTCTATTATGTTTTTTACATGATTGCCTCTCTTGCTCATCATCAGACCTATACCAGCATGGGTTTATACATGTATCCAAACGATATGCTTAAACATGTTATTGAATATGAAGCTCATTTTGGTATTTACTATATGACTGTTTTCTCTCTTGCCATGATTCTTTTTACCCGCTCCTTTTTAGAAACCTACAGATACAAAAAAATTGACCTCTTTTTAAAGTTTATGATTGTTGTTAACATCGCATTTTCACTTTTGAATACGAATGAGAATTCACTTCTGGACATAGCGATGTATGAGGAGTACTTCTTACTAGCCGCACTCTTATTTATAGGAGTTTATCTCTATTACAAAAAAAACACTCAGGCGAAATATTATATCATCGGTTGGGGTGTCATGTTAAGCGGAATAATCGGAATACTTTTGCATAATCTAGGAATATATAGTGTTCAGTACCACTCTTTTTACTATATTTATGAAGTCACGATTTTATTTGAAGCAACTTTCTTCTCAATTGTTTTGGCATCGAAGCTCAAAACTCTGGCTGTAAAGCTTTTAGAAAAAGAGAAAAAGTATAGTTCAGAACTGGAATCAACAGTAAAAGAACGCACAAAAGAGTTAAATATTGCACTTGAAACAGAAAATATTTTGAGAAAAGAGTTTCATCATAGAATTAAAAACGATATGCAATTTATTATCTCTCTATTTAGTTTAAGGCTAGATCCGTTTATGAGTGCTGATATTCAAAGGGTTCTCACAGAAATCACTTACAAAATTAAAGGCATTGCAAGTGTACATGATGTACTTTATAGTCAAAACATGCTCACAAATGTGGATGCAGGTCAATATTTTACACTCCTTATCAATGCACTTAAAAATGGCTACGAAACAGAACATATTACTTTCCATGTGAATGTAAGAACACAACTCAGTAGTGACCAGCTTATCTATTGCGGGCTGATTGTAAATGAAGTTATTATTAATGCTCTAAAATATGCGTTTGATGATAAGCAAAATGCTAGTGGGGACAACACAATATCTTTGAATATTTATAGTGACAAAGAACAAACTATTTTAGAAATATCTGATAATGGAAAAGGCATGAATGTCTCAAAAGAAAACTCTTTTGGCTCTGAGATGATAGAAAGTTTGATAGAGAATGAACTTAAAGGTAAGATGAAATTAAAAACCGATAACGGTGTGCGATACACTTTTTATATGCCTAAACCATTCAATGTATAGAATTTGAAAGTTTAAAATGTACTGCCAATCATAAATCTAAACTTCGTTTTATCTTTTATAAAATAGGCATCATTGGTGATGTACTCAAAATTGACCGGAAGTACAAATTTGTTTAAAAAAACTGTCGAGAGTGTTAATCCGGCTGTCACTTCACTGAAATTTACATTTGTACCTCCAAAAGTTTCCAGTTCATACTGTCTATACTTTGTGTATATTGCCTCTTTTTGCAGAGAGAGGGGAAAGGTAAACCAATAACTGGAGAGGTTCAAAACCTTAGCCAAATTAGCTTCTCTGTACGAAGCAGTTTTCAAGTAATAAGGAGTGTCCAAGCTTGGCATATGTATTGCTGAGGGGTCCATATCTTGTTGATAGGAGGAATTTGTTATCTTTACTCCCCTGCTATTGTCGCTAGCTTCCGACTCTGTTAAATCACTATTTGTTGCAGAGTATTTTGCTTCTACTCCAAAATAAAGTTCATATACTACATCATGTTTAAAAGCATATTTTCCGCCATAAATTTTGTCATCTCTCTCTCTGGCTCCGTACAGACTCAGACTATTCAAGTAATTTTCATACATGGATACGCCATACTTCTCTTCTGCGGCAAAATTAAACGTTGCACTCAGAGGCTCTCGCTGTTTTGCGCTGTAGTCTTGATAGTAACTAGCCCCCAATGCACCTCTGTAATGTCCTCTTCTATAAAATGGCAACTCAGAACTCATGATAAATCCATTCTCCCGAACATCCTCTTTTTTGCCACTCTCAACTACTCTATATCCTAAAATTGAGTACTGCAGCAAATATTGAGAGTTTGAGTAGGAA
>JAUSKV010000342.1 GCA_030646745.1 Sulfurimonas sp.
GCTATATTACCTTACTGCGTCTCTCTGGAAGATGGAACTGCTACTATGCTTCATGGTGAGTATTATCTTGCAATTTCTTATCCGCTTCTTGACATGGGAACATTCATGGGTATATCAAGTATCCCGGATGCAATCAAAAAAGATTTAGAAAAACCATTTACTAACTGATGTTACGCACCTAAACGAACGCGTCCGTTTAGGTGGCAGCTGCTTATGTCCCTACAACCCCCTAAAGCTTCTAGCACAAATGCTAGAGATTTTCAATATTTTTTCGCACTAGAACAAAGGGTATGTTAGCATATGGGTATTTTCCACATGCTAACTAAATCATTACAGCTTCTCTTTTACCCTCTTTTATCTCACCGATTAGATAACCGTCTGTCTTAGAAAGCACAGTTTGAACATCTGCTTCATCTACAACCAAAATCATTCCGACACCCATGTTAAATGCTCTGTACATCTCATCTATTTCTACATGTTGAGAGATAAGTTCAAAAATAGGGAGAACTTTTATAGAATCTTTTTTAATCTCTGCTCGTAAATTTTCCGGAAGTACGCGAGGCAGGTTTTCAACAATTCCACCGCCGGTAATATGAGCCATGGCAACAATATTGTCTTTGAGCTCTTTAAACATCTTTACATAAATATTTGTAGGCTCAAGGAGCGTTTCAATCAGCGGTTTGCCATTGAATTCATCACTAAATTTCATTCCCATTTTTTCAAACAGCACTTTTCTTGCAAGTGAAAAACCATTGGAGTGAAGCCCTGAACTTGGAAGTGCTATAAGTTTGTGTCCAGAGCGAACAAGAGCAACTCTATCCATTTCACTCTTTTCGGCAACACCTACTGCAAAACCGGCTAAATCGTAATCATCGCTTGCGTACATGCCCGGCATCTCAGCAGTCTCTCCACCGATAAGTGCGCACTCTGCTCTGATACAACCCTCTGCAATTCCGGCTACAACACTCGTAGCGGTTTTTACATCCAATTTTCCGGTTGCATAATAATCTAAGAAAAAAGAGGGTGTTCCAAAGTTGCAAAGAAGGTCATTTACACACATGGCAACCAAATCTATCCCGACTGTGTTGTGAATGCCGGAATCAATTGCGAGTTTAAGTTTTGTTCCTACCCCGTCTGTAGCTGCCAACATCACCGGTTCTTTAAACCCTTTTGGAAGTTCAAAAGCTCCTGCAAAAGAGCCTATTCCGCCGATAACTCCCGGAATTTTGGTTGACTTAACTAAGGGTTTGATGTTTTCTACAAAACTGTTACCGGCATCTATGTCAACACCGGCATCTTTATAGCTTATTTGGCTCATAAAAGACTCCATTTTAAAATGCGAAATTATAGCTTATGAGAGTTGAGAGAAGTGTTAAGAAGAGTGGTGAGATTCCAAAAAAAACAGGAATCTCCGTCGGTGCTATTTTGGTTGGGGTAAAGCGCACTTTTTGCTGATTATACAAAGCGGACAGAAATTTGCAATACCTGCAACAAGAGGAAGTACTCCCAAATAGAACCAATATATTCCCGTTACTACACCAGCAACTATCAACCCTAAACCTATAAGTATTCGAAAATTTCTACAAAATTTTCTTATTTTATTGAAATCCATTTTTTACGCCTTTTAAATAAAAATTTTACGCAATTATATCTCTTATTTACTAAACAAAATACGCCTGATTGACATCTTAAACTATTCTTTCTGTAAGTTGTAATCTTTTGAAAAATTATCAGTTCAAATATGCTAAAATCACTTTTAATTATATACAAGGAATTTTCAAATGAAATCTTTTATTTACCCAGAGATGATGGTGCATGTAGCCTTATGCACAAACAAAGTACCAGAAAATGTTTTAATCATTAGCAATAACGCTGAATTGCTGATGGATGAGATGAAAAAATATGGCGAAGTTTCTTCAAAAGTTATAGGATGCAGCATGGATGAGCTTCGTGAAGAGGCTGATGCAAGCTATGATGTAGTTATTAGTGAAATGTATGGAGATAATGTGGTTTTAGCACATATCAACCGTATTTTAAAGGCAGATGGACAGCTTGTAATCAATAATAAACCTTTAGAAGATGTAGATTCAAACAAAGTGCTTATGCAAGATTTAGCTAACTATTTTAAAATTATCATGCCATACAATTTAGGCAATGACAACAGTGCAATTCTCGCATCAAAAGAGTACCATCCCACAGCAGATATTATTTTACAAAGAGCAGATATGCTTGATAATTTGAACTATTATAACACTGAAATTCATCTCGCATCATTCGCCATGCCAAACTATATTCGCAAAGAGTATTTAGGAATTATAAAAAACTGATGCCATTTCGTTATGCTATTGCCCTAACCGGAGGAATTGCTACAGGAAAAAGTACCGTAGCATCTCTATTGGCGCTCAATGGAATGAGAGTTATAGATGCAGATACAATTTCTCATGAGATATTAGATGCATCCGTTTCTTGGGTTGAGGAGACTTTTGGCAAAGAATTCCTTGATGGTGCAAAAGTAAATCGTGCAAAACTAGGAAGTTTAATTTTTTCAGATGAGAAGAAAAAAAGGATTTTA
>JAUSKV010000364.1 GCA_030646745.1 Sulfurimonas sp.
TCCCTAATAAGCAGGGATAGTGTTACAATACAACACATATTTCTTTAATATATAAACTTTCTCAACTGCGACCTAGCAATTTATTAAAGAATCTTATTCTATGATTTAGGTAGGTGTTGCACTTACTACTTGAATTGGCGAAGTTAATTGAGTGCATTTCATACTTTTTCTTATTTTTTTTGATTGAAAAAAATAGCAGCTGACTACTCTATAAGCCTTCTTCCTGACTACCTTAGAAAATTACACTTATTTTTACTTAGTATTTCTATTTTTCATTACACGATGGATAAAGAGAAAGAAGTTTATTATTAACTTAATGAGGATGAGGATAAACTCAGAAGATTATTTTCTTCTGAGTTCTTTAATACGAGCTTTTTTACCAGCAAGTTCACGAAGATAAAATAGTTTAGCACGACGAACACGACCGCGACGAACAACAGTTATCTCACTTATAGAGTCAGTGAATATCGGGAAGATTCTCTCTATTCCAATACCATTTGCACCAATCTTGCGAACTGTAATTGTTTTACCAGTTCCTTGACCTCTTTTTGCAATACAGACACCCTCGTAACTTTGTACACGAGTTTTGTCACCTTCTTTAATTGTTACTGCTAAACGAACAGTATCACCAGCACGAAATTCTGGAAGTGTTTTCTCAGCTATTTGTGCTTTTTCAAAGTTTTCTATGTACTTATTTCTCATAAGATTTCCTTGTTCTATGCTTTAAAAGCTGCTCTGGCCTGAAGAACTTAGTCTTACATTCGGACAGGGCTAATTTTAGTGAGCGAATTCTACTATGATTTCCCTTTAAGTATTCTGATGGAACACTTCTTTGCTCATAGTTCTGTGGCTTAGAAAAAGACGGTGCTTCTAAAAGCGGTGTTTCAAAACTTTCAACACTTAAAGAATCACTATTTCCAAGAACACCCTCAATATTTCTACTTATAGCGTCACACATAACTAAAGAGGCTAACTCGCCACCGGTTAATATATAATCACCAATACTAAAAACTTCATCGGCGAACTCTTCGACAACTCTTTCATCAATACCCTCATATCTTCCACTCACGAAAGCAATATGAGATTTTTTAGCTAATCTTTTTGCATCATTTTGTCTAAAAGGTTTTGCTACAGGAGTTAAAAAAACTATATGAACATTTTTATCACTCATTTTCAAATTTCTTAGAGCCTCATAGAGAGGCTGAGGATTCATAACCATCCCAGCTCCACCGCCAACAGCGGTGTCATCAACCTTACTATGTTTTGACTCACTATATTCTCTAGGGTTTAGATAACCAAGGTAAATCAAGTTTTTGTCAATCGCACGCTTAAGAATAGAGTCTTGAAAATAACCCTCTATAAGGTTAGCAAACAGAGTAACAAAAGTAAAAGTCATTATGAAGCTTCTAAAATATCCATAGCACCAACAACAGTGATGACTTTTTTATCAATATCTGTACTTATTATAAATGGCTTATGATATGGAATTAAAAAACTTTTTGACAATCCGGTTTGCACCAAATCATCACTAGTTTTTATGCTTAAATAATCACTTACACTTATTCTCTCAACCTCGCTAACGCTGCCCAAAAGTTTTCCTTCTTCAAAAACAGCACAACCTAGAATGTCAAACCAGAAGAACTGTCCTTCATCTAAATGACAATTTTTTTTAGTATCTTCGTAGGTAGAGTACAAACTTGCATTAGTAAACTTTTTAGCATCTTCAACTGTGTTAATTCCAGCTATTTTAATAATACCTCTATCATGATTTACCTCACTTAGAGTAATGGTATCTTTTTTGTTTATCAAAAAAGTTGCACCGCTCTTAAACTGCTCTGGGAAATCACATTTGATATGAAATTTCATATCGCCTTTTATACCGACTGTTTTGCCGATAGTAGCAATATGAATGAGGCTATTTTCTTTAAACTGGTTCGACATTGATACGGTAACTTACGCCATCTTTGGCTTTACAGCCTGAGATGACTGTTTTTATAGCGCCTATCATTTTACCCTCTTTACCAATCAACTTGCCAATGTCAGTTTGATTAGCGTAAAGAACTATTTCTGTAACTTCATCGCCCTCTTTAACTTCAACTCTTATGTCATCAGGATGTGATGCTATAAGTCTTGCAAATTGTGCGACAAAATCAGCTATCATAATTAACGACCTGTTATCTTTTTAACGCGGTCACTCATTTTTGCGCCAACACTTAACCAGTAGTCTAATCTTTCAGTATCAACTACCATAGTTTTCTCTGCTACCATTGGATTGTAGTGACCAATTAGTTCTATCCAACCACCATCTCTTCTTTTACGACTATCTGTTACCGCAATACGGTAAAAAGGTTGCTTTTTTCTGCCCATTCTAGTGAGGCGAATTACTGTTGCCATTTTTTGTCCTTCTCTGCGCAAGTTATATTTCAACTTGCTGTATATGTTAAATTTGCATTTTGAATGCAAAGCTATAAACTCTAAAAGTTCATAACTTTATTTTCACATGCCTTATGATTTATCTTCGAAGAGCTCCTGCTCCGCCCATTTGACCCATCATAGATTGAAGGTCTTTCATTCCGCTTTTTCCTGAAAATCGTTTTGCCATTTTACCTGCATTTTTAAACTGCTTTATCATTCTATTTATTTCTACTTGGGTAAGCCCACAACCTGCGGCAATTCTAAGTTTTCTAGAGTTATTTAACAACTCTGGATTTTCTCTCTCTTTGAGAGTCATTGATGAAACCATAGCTTTAATATTTTTAAGCTCGCCTGAGTTTTCAAAATCAAAATCTTTAATAGCTTTTGAGACATTTCCCATGCCAGGCATCATGCCAAGCAAAGAGCTCATGCTACCCATCTTCTTCATACTTTCCATCTGTTCTAAAAAATCATTAAAGTTGAACTCACCCTTTTGAATCTTTTTAGTAAGTTTTTTTGCCTGCTTTTCATCAATCATAGATGCAGTTTTTTCAGCAAGTCCCTCTATGTCTCCAAAGCCCATAAGACGATTTACAATGCGGTCAGGTAAAAAGATCTCTAGGTCTTCCATCTTCTCGCCGGCACCTATAAAACGAAGAGGCACTTGAACCTGTGATGACAAACCAAGAGCAACACCGCCTCTTGAATCACCATCATATTTACTTAAGATTATGCCATCAATACCAATCTTTTCTTTAAAGGTTGTGGCTGTTTTAACTGCATCTTGACCTGTCATAGAATCTGCAACATAAAAAATTTCACTAGGATTCGCTACTTTTTTAACATCTTGTAGCTCACGCATTAGCTCATCGTCTATAGCCAAACGACCTGCCGTATCAATTAAAACTACATCATAGATGCCATTTCTAGCTTTTTTTAATGCTGCCGTAACAACATCAACTGGATTGGTAGAGTTCACTTCTTCAAAAAGTTCCACTTCTATCTTAGCCGAAATTTGACGAAGTTGTTCAACCGCTGCCAAACGCTGTAAATCGGCGGCTACGATTAAAACTTTTTTTTGTTTATTCTTCAAGAAAAGTGCTAATTTACCTGTAGTGGTTGTTTTACCGGAGCCTTGAAGCCCCGTCATTAAAATAACAGTTGGAGGATTCGGCGCGAAGATAAAGCCTCTGTTTCCGCCAATCTCCAATAGTTCGTATAGAGTTTTTCTTAAAGAATCCAAAAATTGGTCTTTCCCAATTCCATTCGCTTTAGTCTCTATTTGAACTTTATCTATTAAATCTTTTACAACTTTATGGTTTACATCTGCTTTTAAGAGATTTTTTTTAAGCTCGTTAAGTGCTTTTGAGAGGGCTTTGTCGTCATCATGAAAACGAATTTTTTTAATCGCAGTTGTAAATGATTCAGTTAAAGTATTAAACATAGCCTCTCCTATTATAAAATCTCAAAAATGTTTTGAATGTAAAAAGTTGCGAATTGTATCTAAAGCTTACTTTTATTTTTCTTTAAGTCTATTCAAAATTAATAAACTCTCTAGGCTCTGGTGCAATAAACTCCATGCCAAGAAGTCTCACTTTATGTGCATGGAGCATAACTCTTTTTGCCCGTCTTCCTCCATACTGCT
>JAUSKV010000376.1 GCA_030646745.1 Sulfurimonas sp.
TCAAGGTGGCAACTGCAAAAATCTTTCCTCATGGTAAGAGCAAGGTTGAAAATCAGGATGAAGTGTTTATTGCCAAAGAGGGGGATGCTGTTATTTTATTTCCAGAAGGTAGCAAATTTAACATTTTGTTTGACTCTCTTGAAAAGTTTTCTGATGATTTTATGTCTCAGCGTGAACAGCCAGAGTAGTATGAATTCCAGTATGCATTCCACCTCAGGAGAGGTGGAACGAGAAAGAAAACGGAGCCTATCTTTTTGCTCTGTTTATTGAATTTTATCCGTCTCATAAAACTTTCTTAACCATCTATCCAACGGACTTATCATTTTATACATGACGGGAACCACTAAAAGGGTTAAGACCATGGAGCTTAAAAGTCCACCGATAATTGAGATTGCCATCGGTGCTTTTGTTTCACTTCCTAAACCTGTGCCTACAGCTAATGGTAACATCGCAAAAACCATGGCGATGGTTGTCATCAAAATTGGGCGAAGTCTTTTTTCTCCTGCTTCTATAAGCGCTTCATCTGCACTCTTGCCAGATGCTACGGCATTGTTTGCAAAGTCCACGAGTAAAACGGCATTTTTACCTACCATTCCCATGAGAAGCATAAATCCAATCATTACAAAGAGGCTAAACTGAAGTCCGCTGAGATACAGAGCCAGCATAACCCCAATGATGCTCAGAGGAAGTGCAACCATGATGATAATCGGCTGAATCAAAGACTCATATAAAATCGCCAAAATAATAAACATCAAGATTACAGAGAGACTCAGTGCTGTACCGAAAGCTTTGCCTGTTTTTACCATCTCTTCAGCAAAACCTGTAAATCTATAGCTAACACCTTTTGGCATGAGATTATCAATTTCTGCTTTTGTATATGCCACCGCTCCACCCAAATCAAGCCCGAAAAGGTCGGAGTAAACTATAACCTGTCTCTGTCTATCAAAGTGATTTATAGCCCCGAGTGTCGTGCTTTCGCTAAACTCAACCAGCCCATCCAAATAGACCAAGTCTCCTTTGTTTGTTCTTAGCTGAAGTTTTTTAATATCCTCCAGACCCATTCTGTTTTCATCACTAAATCTCAGAGTAATGTCGTACTGTTTTCCGTTCTCTTCAAAGTAGGAAATCTCCATGTCGCTTGAGAATGCAACAGATATTGCCTCAGCAATTTGTGATGCCGAGATGCCTAACCTAGAGGCGTTGTCTCTCAATATTTTTATATCAATCTGAGGTTTTGGGTCATCAAGATTTGTGTCAATATCCACAAACCCTTTTTTCTTCGCTAAATACTCCGTCAGATTTTTCTTTGCACTCATCAAATCTTCAAACGAATCCGATTTTAGAACTATCTGGTACGGAACAGAAACCCCGGCGCCCTTAATATTCGGAATTGCCGCGGCAGTTATGAACATATCCTTTTTAAAGGGTGTCAGTTCCCCTCTTAGCTCTTGAATAATATGCTCTTGATTGAGAGCTCTTTTTGTCTTCTCTACAAGTTTTACATAGATAGTCGCTTTGTGTTTTTCTTGTGAAGAGTTGTAACCCACGCTCAGAGTTGTATATTCAACAGTAGGATTTTTCTTTACCATCTCTTCAACAAGTTTCGATTTTTTTATCATCTCTTCAAGCGATATTCCGGCGTTTGCTTTGAGCGCTATCTCAAACTCTCCTTTGTCCTCTTTTGGTATAAAATCCATACCGATTTTTGGAAAAAGGCTCAGTGAGGCAAAAAAGATTAGAAATACTAAAACCAGAGTAATCACTTTAAATCGCAAAACAGCTTTTAAAGTTCTCTCATAAATTCTCTCAATCGCCTTAAATATCGGCTCTGTCATATTATAAAATTTGCTCTCGCCCTTGTGAAGTGTTCTTGCACTCAAACTCGGAATAAAACTTAGAGCAATAGAGTAGGAGATGATGATGGCAAAACCGACCGTCATGGCAAAACTCTCAAAGAACTTTCCAACGATTCCGCTCATAAACGAAACAGGAATAAAAACAGCCAAAAGCATCGCAGAGATTGCCAAAATGGTAAAAGCCATCTCTTTTGTTCCCTCATACGCTGCATCGTATTTGGTCATTCCTGCTTCCATCTTTTTGTAGATATTCTCGATAACGACGATGGCATCATCGATGATAATTCCGATAGCCAGAGTAAGACCGATGAGCGTCATTTTGTTTAGCTCAAAACCCATGTAATCCATAAGAGCGAATGTACCCATGATGGAAGCCGGAATTGAAAGAGCCGAAACCATCGTAATTGTAAAGTTTCTCAAAAAAACAAAAACGATAAGCGCCGCCAGAATCGCTCCATAAATGAGGTCAAATTCAACACTTTTGAGCGACTCTAAAATAAACGGGGAAGTGTCGCTCAGTATTTGAACATCATACTTCTCTCCCGCCATATCTTTAAGCTCCGGAACAACTTTTTTTACCATGTCCACAATATCGAGCGTATTCGTGCCGGAGATTTTTTGAACCTCAAGCATAACGCCCTCAACACCGTTAAATGAAGCATAACTTTTTGAGTCACTCAGTCCATCTTTTACGGTTGCTATATCCTTTAATTTTACATTGCTTATTATCTCAATCTCTTCTAGTTCGCTCACACTCAGAGCATCCGCTTTTGTTTTAAGAGTAAACTCCTCTGTGGAAGTAATGAGTTTGCCGCCACCGATTTTTACATTTTCTCTTGCTACAATAGAGTTTAACTCTGCAATTGTGATGCCGTATTTATTGAGTGCCTCGGCACGCGGAAATATTTTTATCTCTCTGTCTTTATAGCCGATGATGTTAATTGCGCCAACACCGTTGATTTTTTGAATCTTTGGTTTTACCTTCTCGTCTGCAAAGAGCATAAGGTTTTTGATGCTGTCATTTTTGGCCGTTAAGAAGATATTAATAACAGAAGCTCCGCCGATGTCGAGCTTACTTACAAGCGGTGCATCTGCATTTTTTGGTAATACGACTGCCGAGACTTTGTCCCGTACATCGTTGGCACACTCGTCCATATCTCTTTCTAAAAAGAATTTCACGATAACAATACTCACATTGTCGGCACTTGTTGAAGTGATGCTATCGACTCCGCCGATTCTTGAAATTGCCTCTTCGATTTTATCTGTTACCTGAGACTCCATTGTACCGGCTTCGGCACCCGGATAGGTTGTTTTTATTGTAACTATCGGAAAGTCTATATTTGGAAAGAGAGCCGAGGGCATAGATTTGAAACTCATGTATCCAAATATGACCATAGTTAAGACATACATCAGCGTCGTAATCGGTCTTTTTATTGCTAATTTATACATGGTTTTACTCTTTTGCAGCTGTATTTATATAGCCGTTCCCCACAAGTCCAACTATAAAATCTTTTGCTTTTACCTCTGCGAGAAGTTTTCTGTTTGCATCGTTCGCATGTGGGTATATGTTTGTTATTTTTCCCTCATAACTTTGTTTGTCTCCATCAATCGTGTATTTAAATGTTTGCCCTACCGCAACACTTTTCCAATACTTCTGGTCAAATTCTAAAACAAGTTTTCTCTCACTTTGGCTCTGAATTTTAAAGATTGTTCTTAAAACCATTCCGTTTACAACATCACCGACCTCAACAGCCTTTTCAAAAATCACCCCATCAAACGGTGCATAAATAGTTGTTTTGTCGTAAAGAGTCTGCTTATAGGCTAGATTTGCTTTTGCTACAAGAAGCGCTGCTTTTGCACTCTCATAATTCATGGCATATTTATCAAACTGCGCTTCATCTATAAGATGTTTAATGATTACCTGTCTGTCGTAATCTTTTTGTGCAAATTTGAGAGTTACCTCTGCACTCGCTACTGAGGCTTTTGCAATCTCTAAGGAGGCTTTGAGATCATCGCTGTAAAGCTCTACAAGTTTATCCCCTTTTTTTACAACGCTTGAAGCATCCACGAAAACGCTCTTAACAACTCCGCTCGCATCAAAAGCTAAATTTGCACCCTTTTGCGCAGCACAATAAAAACTGGCATAGACATCGTCCGCACTCATCACTAAAACCAAACTCATTAAACCAAGTACTATTTTTATCATTTTATAAACTCCTCTAAATTTTTTCCGCTGTAGTAATAATAGGATGCATAGGCAACTTCAAGCTCATTAAGCGATGTTTCATATAAAGCTTTCGCACCTGTTTTTGCTGTTAAAGCATTCAGATAAACAATATAATCCACTATACCTACATTATATTTTTCGTTTATTGTCTCATAGGCACTTGTTGCCGCGACTAAAGCACTCTTTGCACTTTTTATTTTTATTTCGCCTGTTTCAACTCTAAAAAGCGCTAATTCAAACTGCATTTTTTGCTCTTTTGTTTTATATGCTACTTGAGCCTTAAGTGCATACGCATTTATCATAACGGCTTGTTTCGCATCGCTTAGAGTTCCATAATCAAAAATTCTCATATTTGCACTTATCATAGCAACATTTTGATTATCCACTCCCGCCAAGTGGGCTGCATCCGCTCTATCATAACCGTAAATATTATAGCTATCTTCTACTCTTATTTGAGGGTAATAAGCGCTATTTATAGACTCTGCCGCATTTATAATCGAACTCTCTTTTGCCATCAGAGAGATAATGGCATCACTATTTTGCATCTCTTGCTGGATTACATCTTTGAAATTTGACTTATCTAAAACATCAATTTTTTTACCAACCTTTAACTCCAGCAATTTATGCGTTGAGAGTATCTGCAATCTTAGAGATTCAATATCATACATGTTGGTATCGTACGCCGCTTGAAGTCTGTCTATGTCATCTTTTGTTGCAAGTTTGGCTTCAACATATTTTTTTACCCTAGAGAGTTGCTCTTGCAGAGATTTACTTGCATCCTGTTTGGCTTCCAAAGAAGCTTCTAAACTTTTAATTGCGTAAAAATCTTTTGTTATGTCTAAATTTAGAATTTTTTTCATCTCGTTTGTGTCATGTTGAGAGGCTTTATACTCATCTTTTGACTGTTCCAAAAGAGATGATTTTCTGCCGCCATCGTAAATATCTAAACCGGCTTTTGCATATCCGCTGTAAACATCGCCGGCCTGCATAAGATTTCTCTCCTGGGTACTCTTATAAAATGCTCCAACATCAATAGTCGGAAAATAGGCACTCTTTTTTGACTCAACATCTTTTGCTTTTGCATCTTGCGTGAGCTTGCTTGAAACCAAAAGGTCATTGTTCTGTTTTGCATACTCCAAGAGTGACTTTAAATCATCCCCAAGCAGTAAAATCGGAAGAAATAGAAACAGTAATTTTGTCATTTTTTCACCTCTATAAGTTCAAATAAAGTATCATAAAAAGTATCTAACTCTCTTTTTATATTATCTATCGTAGTTGTTGTAGAGCTTGCTACAAACAAGCCCTCACCCATAACAAAAAGCCCTCTTGCCAAATTCTTTGAAGCCAAAACAAGCTCGCCTTTGTTTATTCCTGTTTGAATTATCTCTTCAAACCACTTAAAATATGTAGCAGAACATGTGCTCTGAAACTCTATCATCTCTCTTTGCGGATTTGCAAGATTGATAGAGATAAACTCTTTATAAAGCTTTCTCAGCTCAACATCTTCCTCTCTATAAAACACACCGAAAAACTCTATAATCTTCTCTTTTGTCTTCTCTTTAGAGTCAATTCTTAGTTTCTTTTGTATGTTATGTTCTTGAAGCAAAATATTGACTATCTCAAAAACTATCTCTTCTTTGTTTTTGAAATACTCATAAATTGTACCCTTGCCTACACCTGCAACCTTTGCAACCTCAGAGACAGTTAAATCTTTAATTCCATTTTTTATGAACAGCTCTTTACATGAGAGTGCTATATCTTTTCTCTTTTGTACTTTGTCAACAATTATCGCCATTCAACCTACCTAATTCAAAATGACCGACCATCAGTCAATTAAGTAGATTGTATATTTTCAACGATTAACTTTTGCTTAAATTTATGTTTTACTTTATCCTAAAGAGAATATTATAGGGCTGCAAAGATTAGAGAATTATACTTTTGGTGACACTGCCGATATTTGCAATTACCGAAATATATAAATGAACAAGAATCAGATAATTTTAGGCTATCTTTCTTCTGAACATCCAAGAAGCGACAAGCAAAGAGGAAAAGCCAAGCAGGAGCATCGGGATGATGAGTCCCAGTGCTATTTTAAAAGAGATATTTTTCAAAAACACTCCCTTTAGCAGCACTAAAAAATATTTCAGAGAGACAAAATCTGTCACGGGAATGAGCCATGGAGGCATATTCTCAACCGGAGTTGCAAATCCAGACATCAGAATATAAGGCACAACCAAAACAAAAGCTCCTAAAATCCCCTGCTGCTGCGTGGATGAGATGGATGAGATAAAAAGCCCTATTCCTACAATCGAAAATAAAAAAGAGACTAAACCCAGATAAAGGATAAAGATAGAGCCGACAAAAGGGACTCCAAAAAAAGTAGTTGCCGCAAAAAAGATAAAACTCGCCTCCACGGTGCTGATAATCAGAGGTGGGATTGTTTTACCCACAATCAAAACAGTCGGAGAGAGCGGAGAGACCAATATCTGCTCAAATGTTCCAAGCTCACGCTCTCTTGCGACGGAGAGCGAGGTTAAAAGTATGGCAATCAACATGGAGAGACTCCCCATCAGATTTGGAAGTATCCACCAGAAGTTATCCAAATTCGGGTTATACCAGCTTCTGCCGACAAAAGTATCCATGCTCTTAGAATGAGGAAATGTTTTGGATATTGCTGTTCGCATATAGGATTCTGCTATTTGAGCCGTATTTGACTTTCTTCCGTCGGCTATGATTTGAAGGGTGGTCTTCTGCCCTGCACTCACTTTTTGTGCAAAATTTTGCGGAATGTAGAGCGTTGAGAGCACCTTTTGTGAGTCTATATATGAGGTCAACTCCGCCTCACTTTTCAACATATAAACAGCTGTAAAAGTTTCACTTAAAGAGAGCGTTCTTATTATCTCCTGACTCTGTGTTGTATTATCTCTGTCAAGCACCCCGATGCTGATATTTTTAACCTCAAGGGTCACTGCAAAAGAGAAGAGTATAAGCTGAAGAAGCGGAGGAATGATGATGATAGTTCTTGATTTTTTATCGCTCCAGATAGCCAAAAACTCCTTTTTAATCAGTGCCAAAAGTGGATACATCAGTCGAGCCTTTTTCTTATGATTTTCAGAATGACAGCAAAGAGGAAAGCGCCTAAAAAAAGCATTGCTAAAAGATTTGGAAAGATAACCTCGTAAATATCTCCAGCCAAAAAGAGCGTCTGCAAAATCTCTATAAAATATCTTGCAGGTATGGCATGGGTCATGTACTGCAACCATAAAGGCATAGAGCTGATTTGAAAAAGAAACCCAGAGAGCAAAAAGGCAGGCAAGAACCCGACAATAAGAGCTGCCTGCGCTGCTACGAACTGATTTTTAGCCAGAGTGGAGATAAGAAGACCGAGGCTGAGTGCCACAAAAAGATAGAGACTCGAAGTTACAAATAAAAGCCAATAGGAACCCCGATATGGCACCTCAAACCAAGTTATCGTAATAGTTACACAAATAAGCAGCGATACCATGCCAAGCACAAAGTAGGGGAATAGTTTTCCTAAAAGAAGTTCAACAATGGTTATCGGAGTGGACATAATCGCTTCCATGGTTCCCCTCTCCCACTCCCGTGAAACTACGAGTGCTGTCAAGAGTGTGCCGATGAGAGTTAGGATTATGGCAATAGAACCGGGAAGCAAAAAATAACGGCTGTAGAGCGGTGCGTTAAACCAATATCTGCTGCTAACCTCTACATTTATACCGCTGTTTCTTTTGTCAAACCCCTCAAGAGTAAGCCAATTTTGCCACACTTCACTGCTGTATTTCTGCACATATCCGGCAATATTCGGCTCTGTACCGTCTGCTATAATTTGTATCTTCACCGAATTGGCAAACAAATCTTTTGCAAAGCTAGAGGGTATCACGATGATGGAGCGAATCTCGCCTCTTTGGATTGCCTCGTTAAATACTTCTCTGTTTTTGCCCTCATACACATGAAAACTGGGCGACATCTTAAATGCGTCCACCAGACTTTGTGTATATCTGCTCGACTGCTCCACCACAATGCCGACGGGAATATTTTTTGAATCAAGCGATATTGCATATCCCATCAAAAAGAGGAGTATCAGAGGTAAAACCACCGCTATCAGAATGGAGCTTGGGTCTCTTATGATTTGCTAAGTCTCTTTTAAAAATAGCGCACGAAACCGTCTAAGACTCTGAATTGTCGCTTATTTTAATAAGTTCTATATATGCC
>JAUSKV010000209.1 GCA_030646745.1 Sulfurimonas sp.
TCTTTATTCTACTTTTGTCGTTAGTATATGCCGACGATACGGTAGAAATTTTTGCAACTTCCATGGATTCAAAAGATAATATTGTAAATGCCTACGGGGATGTTGTAGTCGTTTACAAAAATTATCACTTAAGTGCCAAAAGTGCTTTGTACGATAGAGAGAGCGGTGACCTTGAACTCTATGAAAATATTCGTGCAACGCAGGGAAATGAGCTTCAACTTCTGGGAAATTATGCAAAATTAAATATTAAAAATAAAGAGAAAACCTTTAAACCGTTTTTTATGCTTGAAAAGAAATCAGAAGTATGGCTCAGTGCCGACGAGGGGTTTATGAGAGATGAAAAGTTGGATATCAATTCAGGTTCTGTCAGCGGCTGTAACCCAAATGACCCGCTCTGGACGATGGAATTCAGCTCATCCGACTATAATTCCGACACAAAATGGCTCAATCTTTATAATACGGTAGTTTATATTTACGATATACCTGTCATGTACACTCCCTATGTAGGTTTTTCGCTTGATAAAACCCGAAGAACAGGACTTTTGACACCTGCTTTTGGTTTCTCTAATAAAGAGGGTTTTTATTTTGAGCAGCCAATTTACATAGCCGAACAAAATTGGTGGGATTTGGAACTAAAACCGCAAATGAGAACAAATCGTGGCTATGGCGCATATTCAACTTTTAGATTTAAAGATAGTGCAATCTCCGGCGGTGAATTGACCGGTGGCTATTTTAAAGAGAATGATAGCTATTTTATAGAACATGAGTTGGCAAACAAAAGTCATAACGGCTTTAATTTTAAATATGAAAATGGCGATGTGCTCAATCAGTGGCTCAATCAAAATTATGAAGGTCAATCCGGTCTATTTGTGAATATAAACAGTATGAATGATGTTGATTATATTAACTTGTCAACGAATGACCCTATAAAAAATGCTACAGCCACTCAGGTTCTTTCACGAGCCAATATATTTTATAATACCGATGAGAACTATTTTGGAACTTATTTAAAATACTATCAGGATTTGACAAAGCAGAACAATGATAACACACTGCAAAAACTGCCTACGCTCCAGTACCATAACTATTTAAATAGCCTCTTAGAAGGTCACCTTTTTTATAGTCTTGACATGCAAAGCAGTAATATTTATAGAGATATTAATAAAAAAGTAGTTCAAACCAATTTAAATGTCCCTGTCACTCTGCAGACATCTGCGTTGGATGAGCAGTTAAATCTTTCTTATAAAACTACACTTTATTCACAGCACTCAACTTTTTCCGGAGTAGAAGAGGTTCCAACAGATACCCAGTATCAAAATGGCTACATAGCTAAAAACTATAATCAGCTCTCTGCCTCCACGGAGCTTGCAAAGGCGTATGAAGAATATACACATGTTGTTAGTTTTGGTTCCAACTACTCTTTTGCGGGCGGCGAGAGAAGAGAGGGATTTTACGATTATAATAAAGAGTTTTGTTCTGATTTGATTAATCAAAGTGATCCAAGATGTGAATTTTATACAGTCTCCCAGATGGAAGATGTTCTAAAATTTGATTTTTCTCAATATGTTTATGACAGTTTAGGAAAGCAGATTCTTTATCATAAATTGTCTCAGGCATTTTTTTATGAAGTATATGGAACAAAAACCGGAGAACTCGAGAATGAGCTTGACTATCTTATTGTAGATGGTTTAAGTTATTACAACGACTCATTTTTTAATTATAAGGAGCAATCATTTTCCAAGCTTACGAATCAACTCTCCTACGGTGTAGGCGATATGACACTCTCAATGGCTCACCTGTATAAAGATACATTTTTAGATGCAAACACGGGTTATACGCCCTATGCAAGTTATCTGACATCAAGTGCTAAATATAGTTATAACACACACTATTCCTACCATGTGGATTATGCCTATGACTTAGAGAGAAGTATAAAAAAGAAGTCAGAGGTAGGCATGATGTATAAAAAAAGATGTTGGGATTTTGGACTGAGATATGTTGAAAACAATAGACCGGTACTTTCAAAAATTGGTGTTGCGGATAATTCTGTATTTGATAGGTACATTTTTTTCACAGTGGCTCTGACGCCGATAATGTCTTCCGGAAGAGGCTCATCAGAGTTTGCCATGACTCTTCCTAAAAGCTTTTAAAGGAGAAGTAAAGAGAGAGTTGGTTTAAAGCAAGTGTGTAACATGAATTTAAAAATCTCCGGCATTTATGCCGGAAGCTTTAGGGGATTGCAAAGGACACTCGTGTCCTTGCCACTTAAATGGGCTTTATTCTATGCTTTTATATGGCATAGAACACACGTGCCCATTTAAGTGCGTAACATAAAATAAAAGGAGTATAAATTGAAATATGATACAAAAATAGAGTTAGAAAATAGGGTTGAAGAGTATTCGTTTGGTGCAGTTGCGAAGCAGGCAAACGGCGCTGCATGGGTAAAGTCCGGCGATACAGTCATTCTGGCAACAGTTGTAATAGACGAGACAGAGATTGTAAAAGATGATTTTTTACCGCTTACCGTGCAGTATATAGAAAAATCATATGCAGCAGGAAAGATTCCGGGCGGTTTTTTTAAGAGAGAGACAAAACCAAGTGATTTTGAAACACTGACATCACGGATTGTTGACAGGTCTCTTCGCCCGCTTTTTCCAAAAGGTTTCGGACATCCGACTCAGATTACAATCATGGTATTTAGCGCGGATAAAGAGTCAGATTTACAGCTCTTAGCGCTTAATGCTGCTTCTGCTGCACTTTATATCTCGGATATAGATATAAACACTTCTGTGAGTGCTGTACGAGCTGCTAAAATCGGTGGTGCGTTGGTTTTGAATCCT
>JAUSKV010000387.1 GCA_030646745.1 Sulfurimonas sp.
ATCAATAACTAAAACATCAAGCTCTGACCATAAAATATCGCGCAAGAACTGCTCAATTGCTTTCATAATCATAGCCCCACGCCAGATAAGAGACTGTCCCGGTTCCATAAGTGAACCCATGGACATCACTTCAATTCCATACGCTTTAATCGGAAGAACTTTATTTCCGTTCACCTCTGGTTTGATGTCTGCAATTCCCATCATTCTCGGAATATTCGGACCATAAATGTCCGCATCCAAAAGACCCACTTTTTTACCCTGCGCAGCAAGAGCGATAGCAATATTTACTGAAGTTGTTGATTTTCCGACTCCGCCCTTGCCCGAACTTACCATCAAGAAGTTTTTAACTTGCGGAGCAATGTTTTTACCGCGAGATGAACTCTCTCTTGGAATAAGGGGTGCTTTTACGTTACAAGTTACATTTCCTGCACCGACTGATTTTAGTTCAGACACGGCATCATCTTTAATTTGCTGTGAAACTTCCGGAGCGGATGAAGTTATCTCTACATTAAAACTCACATCATTGCCACTAATAACTATACTGTTTACAAATCCAAAAGTAACGATATCCTTAGTGAAACCAGGATAAAGAACTTTAGAGAGTGCTGATTTTACAATTTCTTCTGTCATGTTCTGCCTTTATAAATTTTTGTTACTTTATCACATTTAAATAAGACAAAAATTGTCTCTTATCAATTACCTATACTTTTAAAATTATTTTAAGCCAGCTTTTTTAGTTTCTTCTGCCAATCTTGCATCTTCAGCAATCTGTACAATTGCCTCAGGATTATCCATAATCTGTTGCGTTATTTTATAAGCACAAAATTTAGGTCCGCACATAGAACAGAACTCTGCCTCTTTAAATACATCCTGAGGAAGAGTCTCATCATGGTATTCTCTTGCTCTCTCCCCATCAAGGGCTAATTCAAACTGTTTTTCCCAGTTGAAGCTGTATCTTGCATCGCTCATGGCATCGTCAATGTCTCTTGCACCTTTGCGTCCTCTGGCAATATCCGCGGCATGTGCAGCGATTTTATAGGCGATAATCCCCTCTCTTACATCGTTTGCATTTGGAAGACCTAAGTGCTCTTTTGGTGTAACATAGCAAAGCATGCTTGCTCCATGCCAGCCACCTACGGCAGCGCCTATCGCAGAGCTTATATGATCATATCCCGCTGCAATATCAGTAACAAGCGGTCCTAAAATATAAAAAGGAGCTTCATGGCAAAGCTCTCTTTGAAGTTTCATATTTCTCTCTATCTGATTGAGAGGAACATGCCCTGGGCCTTCAATCATAACCTGAACATTTTTTTCCCATGCTCGAAGAGTAAGTTCACCCAAAACTTTAAGTTCGCCCAGCTGTGCATCGTCCGAAGCATCTGCCAAACATCCGGGGCGAAGTGAATCACCCAGAGAAAGAGATACATCATACTTTGCACAAATATCTAGTATCTCATCATACGCCGTATAAAATGGATGTTCTCTATGGTAGTGCATCATCCATGCTGCCATTAAACTTCCGCCGCGGCTTACTATTCCCATCTTTCTTTTTGCAACTTTTGGCATGGTGGAGAGTAAAAAACCTGCATGTATCGTAAAGTAACTCACGCCCTGTTTTGCCTGTCTCTCTAAAACTTCAAGCATAACTTCTATGCTTAAATCCTCTATTTTATTTCCGACATCATGTAAAATCTGATAAATTGGCACTGTGCCGATAGGAATTGTGGAGTTTAAAATAACAGCTTTTCTTATCTCATCCAAATCCCCGCCTGTCGATAAATCCATAGCCGTATCCGCTTTATAGTGCTGAGAAACTTGAACTTTTTCTATCTCACCCTGCACATCTGAAGCGATTGCCGAAGAGCCTATATTTGCATTTATTTTACATCTTGCCGCTATTCCGATTGCCATAGGCTCAAGCGTAGTGTGATTCACATTTGCAGGAATTATCAACCTTCCGCGAGCAATTTCACTGCGGATAAGTTCAGGAGAGAGCTCTTCAACCCGTGCTACATACTCCATCTCTTGTGTAATAATTCCCTGTTTAGCATAATACATCTGTGTTTTTACAGGATGCTCTTTACGCTCTTCTACCCATGAAGATCTCATTCATTTCTCCTAAATTTCAGTCTAAATAAAACTCGGTTGTACTTATACATATTTTTTAAAAATATTTTATGCGTTCAAAATATGATTAAAAAAAATTAAAGTTTGATTAAGTAATTTGTGAAAGACATTTTAGCCAATTAAGTTGAAATTATTCAAAAATTCTTAACCCGTTCAAGATAAAAAAAAGCTTTGGATGTGTATAATTTCGTAACACTTTAACAAATAGGAGTTTTATTGTCTGATATTACACTTATTTTACTGGCTGCCGGCAGTTCAACTCGTTTTGAACTGGATGTTAAAAAACAGTGGCTCAGAATAGGACATAAACCTCTATGGCAGTTTGTAGCAGATAGACTCGAAAAAACAGAACTTTTTAATAAAATTATCATAACCTCTTCCCCTGGTGACTTAGAATTTATGAAGAACTATGGTGACTACACCTTTGTATGCGGCGCAAATACAAGACAAAAGTCACTTAAGAATGCTCTTACCGAGGCAAATACAGAGTTTGTTCTTGTAAGCGACATTGCCCGCTCTTGTGTGAGTGAAAAACTCCTTCACTCAATCATTAACAAAAAAGGCAGCAGCGACTCAGTTGTACCCTATCTCAAAGTAAACGATACCGTTGTTTACGAAAATGCAACCATTGACAGAGAGAAGGTAAAAAGGGTTCAAACTCCTCAACTCTCTCGCACACAAATCCTAAAAAATGCTCTTATGTGTGATGAAGAGTTTACAGACGAAAGCAGTGCAATAGTCGCCTATGGAGGGAGCAGAGAGTTCATTTTAGGTGAAGATGACGCACATAAAATCACCACTATAAAAGATTTAAATCTACTTACATGTTTAGATAAACCCTCATCCGATACGCTTAGCGGAAGCGGTATGGATGTACATGCGTTTGATGACAAAGGTGAGATGGTTCTTGGCGGAGTGAAGATTAAATCAAAGTTTGGTTTTAAAGCGCATAGCGATGGAGATGTGGCTATCCATGCGCTTATCGATGCACTTTTAGGAGCTGCCGGAATGGGTGACATCGGCATGATGTTTCCGGACAGTGATAACACATATAAAGGGATAGATTCTAAAGAGCTGTTAAAAATAGTTGTTATTAATATCTACAACCTTGGCTTTGTAATAGTAAACATAGATTTAACCATCGCTGCACAGACACCAAAATTGAGCTTGTACAAACTACAAATGAGGAAAACGCTCGCTAAAATTTTAAATATTGATGCAAGTAGAGTTAACATAAAGGCCACAACAACAGAGAAACTGGGTTTTATAGGTAGAAGTGAAGGGGTTTGCGTTATGGCAAACGCAAATTTAAAATATTTTGATTGGACACTAATTTGAAGATACTTATTATAGAAAATGAAGTTTATTTAGCACAAAGTATTGCTACTAAACTAGGAGAACAAGGTCACACATGTGAACTATGTACATCTACAAAAGATGCAATAAAAAGCACCAATTATGATGTAGTTTTACTCTCTACAAATATAAATGGACAAGATTTTAATCCGGTTATAGAGACATTCAAAAGGTCAATTGTTATTTTAATGGTTTCATATATCAGCAACGACACTGTTTCGAAACCACTCAGTGCAGGTGCAAAAGATTATATTCTTAAGCCATTTATGATAGAAGAGTTAATCAGAAAAATAGACCATTATCAGGATTATGAGAAGGTAAAAAAAAGAAATGAGGCGTATGAGAGTTATTTGACACACAGTTTCTCCTCAATCGGCAATGAGTTTAAACATGAGGAGATAGAGCTTCCTATTTTTATCTCGTCGAGTTTTCAAAAGTATTCGGATGCTTTTGCTTTTGAATATGCCTCTAAAATGAACCTGCCTATACAATTTGTAACACTCAACGACCCAAAAGCCATGGCAAAAATAGATGCAATGTCTCAAAATTGCATCATTTATATCATAGATTTTCAAGTTCTAAAAAAAGCGAAC
>JAUSKV010000006.1 GCA_030646745.1 Sulfurimonas sp.
GGCAGTGTTGTGACAAAAAATGTAGAACCATATTCTGTAATGGGTGGAGTTCCTGCTAAACTTATTAAAAAAAGGAAATAAATGTCTAAGTATTTAGTAACCGGTGGAGCAGGTTTTATTGGAAGTGCAATAGCTAAAAAACTTATAAATCAGGGTAATGAAATTTATATTATTGATAATTTACAAACCGGATATTCATACAATATACCTAAAAATGCAATATTTATTGAAGGTGATTTTAGTAAAGATGAAACTATTTCAAAATTAAACAATACAAAATTTGATGCTATTTTTCATATAGGGGGGCAGTCATCCGGTGAGATAAGCTATGATGACCCTGAATATGATTTAAATACAAACACTTTATCTACTCTCAAACTACTTCAATACTGTGTAAAAACAGGATGCAAGAAATTTATCTATGCCAGTACTATGTCTGTATATGGAGAAAAAGAAAATCAGGAACAGTTTTCAGAACTTGATGAAACAAATCCAAAATCTTTTTATGCCGTGGGAAAACTTGCCAGTGAAAAATATATGGATATTTTTTCCAAACAGTTTGGCATTAATTGTATAGCATTAAGATATTTTAATGTTTATGGTCCCGGACAAAATCTTGAAAATCTAAAGCAAGGTATGGTTAGCATTTATTTAAAGCAATTTTTAGATGATTCTTTTGAAAAAGTAATCGTTAAAGGTAATTTGAATAGGTTTCGTGATTTGGTATATATAGATGATGTAGTAGATATAACGATAGCATCTTCGAATAATAGTAAGTTTAACAACGAAATAATAAATATTGGAACAGCTCAAAAAATAACTGTGAGTGAAATACTTATCCTCATTAAAAAATATACAAATATTGATAAAGAGATAGAGATAACACAAGGCACGCCAGGTGATCAATTTGGAATTTATGCAAATAATGAAAAACTACTGTCTCTTTATAATAAAGAATTGACAAGTTTTAATGATGGATTGAAAAAGATGATTACATGGATAAAGGAAAACAAGAATGCCTGAATGTAGGATTTGTAATACAAATGAAAATCAAAAAGTAAGAGCTGATTATGTTTATGGCGGTAAAAAAGAACATAACTTTTGGGAGTGTGATAATTGTGGCGTAATCTATCTGTTTCCTTATTTGTCAGTTGAAGAAGAAAGACATTTTTATAAAAAAGAGTTTGAAAAGTTTATGTCAAGTAGAGTTGGCGACCATCGGGATTGGAGTAATGCTCAAAAACATGTAGTATCGAATCAAGACCAAGTAACAAGAAGATGGAAGTTTCTGGATGAACATATCAAAAAAGATAAAAAATTATTGGAGATAGGGTGTTCTTCCGGCTTTATGATGGATGCATTTAAAGATGCCGGATTGAACTGTTTTGGAGTTGAACCATCAGGAGAATTTTTAGAATTTTTGCAAAAAAATGGGCATGTTGCTTATGAAAGTTTAGATGATTTGAAAAAGAATGAAGATGTGAAATTTGACATTATTACTCATTTTTTTGTTTTTGAGCATATCTCTAATCCTTTCGAATTTCTTAAAGAAACATACAGCATGTTAAATAAAAACGGAGTGATAATTGCAGAAATACCGTCTTCTACGGATGTATTAACATCTGTTTATAATATACCTGCATTTGAAAAATTTTATTGGTCTATAGCGCATCATTATTATTACAATCCTAAGTCCTTGGACTTTATATTGAGTAAATTAGGATACAGATATGAATTGCTTCCTGAGCAAAGATATGATTTGTCAAACCATATGACATGGATGATGGACGGCAAGCCAGGTGGGCAAAATAGATTTGATATATTTTCAAGCGAAACTTTAGAATCATACAAAAATGATTTAATAAATCATTGGAAATGTGATACAGTTATATTGAAAATATATAAGGATTAATTGAATGAATATAGCCGTAACCTCCCCATCCTTTTCAAACAACAAAATATTGCAAGAAGAAATTTACAAATATTTTCCACATTCCAAGCTCAACTTAGAGGGAAAAAGATTTAATCAAGATGAATTGATTGAGTATATAAAAGATTCGGATGCGGTTATTGTAGGCTTAGAACCTATAAATGAAGAGGTACTGAATCAATGTAAAAATCTTAAGATGGTCTCAAAGTATGGGGTCGGTTTAAACAATATTGATTTAGAAGAGTGTAAAAAAAGAGATATTGCCATAGGTTGGAGCGGGGGAGTGAATAAACTCTCAGTTGCAGAGATGACTTTGGGATACATGCTTATGCTTTGCAGAAATTTGTTTGTAACTACAAATGAGCTTAAAAATGGTATTTGGAACAAGTCCGGCGGTTTTCAACTGAGCGGCAAGACTGTCGGAGTTATAGGAGTTGGACATATAGGCAAGGAAGTTATAAGAATTCTTGAACCTTTTGGCTGTAAGATTTTGGTAAATGATATAGTGAATCAAGATGAGTATTACGCGAAGAACAACTTAACAGAGGTTTCAAAAGAAGAGATTTTTAAGAGTGCAGATATAGTAACGATACACACACCTTATGATGAAACAACTAATAATTTAGTAAATAAAGAGATATTTGAGATGATGAAAAAAAGTGCATTTGTTATCAACAGTGCCAGAGGCGGCATCATCAATGAGTATGATTTAAAAATAGCACTGCAAGAAAATAAAATAGCAGGTGCGGCAATAGATGCTTATCTGGAAGAACCGCCGACAGATGCAGAGTTGCTAATCTTGCCAAACCTTATCTGCACTCCGCATATAGGTGGAAATTCAAAAGAGGCTGTTGAAGCTATGGGTATGAGTGCCATAAAACATTTGCGGGAGTTTTTTAAAGTATGAAAAAAGTAATTATTTTTGGTGGCAGTGGATTTTTAGGCTCTTATGTGGCTGATGAACTTACCCGTAGAGATTATAATGTAACTATTGCCGATATAACGCAATCAAAATATATTCAAAAGAATCAAAATTTTATAAAAGTAGATATTTTGGATATAATAAATATTGAATCAATAATAAAAGATGCAGATGTTGTCTATAACTTTGTAGCAATTGCAAATCTAGATGAAGCTATCCATGACCCTATAAATGCTATGAATATTAATGTGATGGGTAACTTAAATCTATTGGAAGCTTGCAGAAAAAATGGAAATATAAAAAGATTTGTCTATGCAAGCAGTGCTTATGCGTTAAGCAGCGAAGGTTCGTTTTATGGTATCAGCAAACAAAGTTCAGAAAAATTAACCGAGGAATATTATAAAAGATATGGACTTAAATATACCGTTATAAGATATGGCTCTTTGTACGGTGAGCGGGCAAGTCATAATAATTACATCTATAATTTATTGAGCGAAGCTATAGAAATAGGTGAGCTGAACTATAGGGGCGATGGGGAAGATTTAAGAGAGTATATTCATGCCGCAGATGCAGCGAAACTCTCTGTAGATATTTTGGAAGATACGCAGTATGAGAATGAGCATATTATTTTAACCGGCATAGAAAAACTTAAAAGAATCGAATTGCTTACTATGATAAATGAGATAATGCAAAATAAGTTAAGTGTAAATCAGATATCAGATGACAACATGGGACATTATAAAATAACTCCCTATACCTTTCATCCTACGACGGCAAAGAAACTTGTAGCCAATCCCTATATTGACCTAGGGCAAGGGCTGTTGGAGTGTATTCAAGCCATATTTAAAGAAAAAGAGTGAAAATGCTTTTTTTGTCCTATATTGTTGATGTCGATACCCCTACTTATGGCAATAGAAATAAGTTTGAACAAATTAAAAAAAGCAGTATTTCAGAGGGTGATATTGCCAACGATACTTCTATTGCAACGACTCTGCATGTAGGCACACATATAGATATGCCGTATCACTTTTACGAGAATGGACAAACCATTGAAGATTACGGTGCCGATTATTGGGCGTTTGAGAGCGTACTCTTTGTTGCAATTGAACCTGAGTGTTTAGTTATAAAAAATGAATTAATCTCTAAACTTGATAGTATAGAAGATAACAGCTATGAAATATTGATTGTTAAAACAGGAATTTGCACCATGCGAGGGAGTGACAAATTTTGGCAAGAGAATTACGGTTTTCACCCTGATGTTTATGATGCTTTAATTAAGAAGTTTCCAAATATGAGAGTATTCGGGTTTGATTCTATCTCTGTATCGAGTTTTGCTGAGAGAATGATAGGAAGAGAAGCACATAAAAGATTTTTAAATCCGGAAAAGCCCATACTGCTTTTAGAAGATATGGATTTAACAAGCGTTGATGAGCAGACAAGTTTTAGCAAAATAATTATTGCACCGCTGAGAATATCTAAAAGCGACGGCTTGCCATGTACGGTTTTTGGGTTTTTAAATGCTTAAAACAATTCTATGGGATTTTGACGGTGTTATCTTAGATAGTATGAAAATAAAAGGCGATGGGTTTAAAGAACTTTTTAAAGAGTATGATGAAAAGCATGTACAATTAATAGAAAAATATCACTATGAGAATGGCGGTGTTTCGAGGTTCGAGAAGATAAAATATTTTT
>JAUSKV010000016.1 GCA_030646745.1 Sulfurimonas sp.
TACAAGATTTTATTAAATGCAAGTTTTAACTCATCTTGCATATTTATACCTTTTTTTATCATCTCATTGTATAAACTATCTTCAACTTGAAATTGTATAGTTTGCATAAAAAATTCCTTGAATATAAACTTTGTAAAATTATAGCATTGTTAATCTCATATTGTCTAAGTGGATTTGTTACGCTTTTGTGATTGTTAGTTGTGGAAGTCATATATTTTCCTCAATGCTCCACTTTTTGAGCATATATATTTTTTATCGTCTGGCATACTAATTGCTTACAAAACATTATGACAGAAGCATATAAAATCAAGATAGCGTTATACAAGAAAATATTTAAAGAGATTAAGCAAAATTATATTGCTATACCGGAATTATCGCTTTTTAGTGCAGTAGCTGATATGGTGGTAATAAACGGTGATATTCATATTTATGAAATCAAGTCAAAAGTAGATTCTCTTAATAGGCTTAAAAGTCAACTGAAACGATATAAAAGCTGTGCAGATAAGGTAACTGTCGTAGCAGATGAAAAATTTATCTCAAAGTTATTGGAACATCCTGACATGGAAGATGTTGGGATTATACAAGTTAATAGTAATATGAAAATAAAAGTGATTCGAGAAGCTGTAACGATTCGTATGGACACTGAAAGCTATATGGCATATTGGACTGGAACCGAAATCAAAGAGGTGTTACGTGGGTTCAAAGGACATAGTAAAATTTCGATTGATCAAGCCCGAGATAAATTGCTTACTATACTTAAACCCACTGAGGTTAAGAAAGTAACTATATATAAATTAAAAGAAAAATATGGTTATGAGTTTCTAGAACGGCAAAGATTGATTAATGAGAAAAAATATAAAGAAGCGTTAGAGGCTCGTTTCGCCAATATGCTACCTAAGCAAATTACACCTCTGATGATGATGCCGGCATATTTATTTAGGGATTTTGAAGAGGCATAAAGTTTTTCACAATCGATAGGTAGTTATGTCGCAAGCAGATCGTTTTTAATAGCCCTGCCGCAGGTCTTTGAGGATAAAATTCTTTTAGTGCTTGATCTGTGTCATAATCATCAGTATTCAAAAATATTGCACCAGAATGGAAATCCTTGTCTAATTTTCCATTTTGTATATCTAACATTAGTTGATTCATGGAGTGAATCAATCCAATTGATGTAGATCCTGCTTTTAAGTCCATATTGTCCCATGCTCTTCTTACGAGTATTTTTTTTGATTTATCAACTGAAGCTAAAACAACTCTTGCTGTAGGTCGACCACCGGTTGAACGAGTGATACTTTTTCTATCAAATCCACAATAATCACCATATCCATATAGATTTACATCATTTTCACGACTGAGTTTTAACAGGGAATCAAAAATTTCAAGGGTTTTATTTTTGTAGATATGATTCATATTTGTTTCGGTACCTCTAGCTTTCGATATGTCAGAGGCAGAAAATGGGGATCCAAGATAGATTACTCTTGAAAATATTTTAGATGCAATAATAATCATATCGCTAAATTGGTCTATTGCAAAATTATTGTTCATGTCAAAAATAATATAAAAACTATCCAGTTTATCTGTAAATTCGGATTTAAGTGTATCAATAAAGTCTATAAATCGGATATATGAAGAACTAATTCTAATTGCAATATTTTCAAATTCTTCTAAATCTTTAATATCTTGTGTAATGTGGGAATCTCTTTCCCAATTTAAAACTGGTATCACTAAAGTTTTGTTTGTTAAACTATTATAAGAGTTAATTATTTCTTCGTTGGTTAATCTTTGATGATCTTTATCTGGTAATTCAGTCGTAGATGTTAGTTTTAATTTTCGTGCTTCTTTTTTTATTGTTTTTGCTGCCTCAATGTCTTCTTTATTTGCTATCTTATCGCTAAATTCTAGATCTAAAAAATGTTTGAATAAAATAATATCATCGGCTATGTATGAATTAAAGCGATCTTCTGAATCTATATCAAATAGGGGAACTGTATGGGGGTAATCTTCAACATCATAGACTATAGATGAAGCTAGATTAGTATAAGTTATAGTTGGCATATAAAATGGTATTTGTAACGATATTTGAGTTTCTTCGTTTTTAAAATTCAAAGCAAAATCGAAGTCATTCAAATTGAAAGAATCATTGATGTAATTCGCAATATTTTCATCTTCGATAACTATCAATATAGTAGATTCGGAAAGGTCGATTGTTAGTATTAAGTCATTGCTATCAATATTAAATCTATAGTCAATGTAAGTTTTTTTGTTTTGCTCTCCGACAAAACCTTTATCATTGAAATTGATTGTTTTTATAAAGTCATTTCCATAAAATATATCAATGCTATCGTACCCTTGATTGTGAAATTCGTGTTCAATATAGTTCATCTGAGCAATCCTACTGATTCGAGTCTGTACTTCATAGCTATTTTTGAAACATTGAATATCTTGGATAATTTATCTATTTTTGTTGCTGTATCTAAGTTGTGTATTTTTTGGTATTCTACATTGAGGGCATCTTCTGGTATAAGTAGTTGTGCCGCGAAATTATTTGCTTCCATTTCTTGATAATCCCATTTATCATCTCGATTGAAACCAATTTCAGGATCTTCAAAAGTTTTATTGTCCCATGAAGATAAAGGAGCAATATGAAGCATAAAGTGTCCAAGTTCATGTGCAAGAGTAAATCTTCGTCGCTCTTCCATCTGATTGGCAATTTTATTTACCCATATGATTGGTTTATTGTTTTTGATAGAAATACTTCCTAAGACTTTCATTTTTGTAAAATCCGGTTTTACTTCTATCTGAATATTTAAAAATTTGATTAAGTTGTCAATATTCACAGGATAGGGAAAAGGATTGTTCGCTTTATGAAGAATTGCATGTAATTCTTCTGCACTAATCTTTTTATTTTTAAATGCTTCATACTTTTCCATTTATATCTCCTTGTAAAATTTTAGAAATATCATCTACATGATGAATGTTTAATGCTGTTTTATTAGTAGGATTTTCAATAATCTCAGAAAGATATTGATGTATTTTTCTTAATTTCTTTTCTGTTTCATCATTGATTTGTTTTTTATGTTTCTCCAAATCATCTTTCATCATGCTTTCAAGAGACTCCGAGAATAAATCTTCTTTCAGTTTTGACATGAGTTTATCATCTTTTTTAATTGTATCAAGCATTTCTGACCAATTGTCAGCAAGAACTTGTTTCTTTTCTCTTCCCCACCATCTGGAAAAATAGATTCCAGCCAAAGTTATGGCGACTGTAACAATAACAAAAATAAATGTTACATAAACCATGAAACTGTTTGCAATAGCCATGGAATCGGCAGTTGAAATTGTTTGCATAGGTCTGGACATACTATTAAAAAAGTCTATTCCAAAAATTA
>JAUSKV010000212.1 GCA_030646745.1 Sulfurimonas sp.
CTGACCTTACGCACTTTTGTAAAATTTGCATGTAAAATGCTATTTTTGGAAGTGAGGCTTTAGCCTCGCCTACAACGCAAGAGAAGTTTTTGGCGGGGCTGAAGCCACACTTCCAATGCAGTGTGTAACATTAAATTGAAAATAAAGGAAAAAAATGTCAATAGCAGAAGCAGAAATAGAAAAGTTAGAAAACGGTGATTGCAATGAAAACAAAGTATTTTTTCAAGCCTTAGAAGAGGTTATCCATTCTATCGCACCGCTCTTAGAATCGGATCCAAAATATACAAAGTTTGCGGTTTTGGATAGATTGGTTGTCCCTGATAGGGTTATAAAATTTAAAGTCACATGGTTTGATGACAATCAAAATGTTAAGGTAAATACGGGGTACAGAGTGCAGTTTAACAACTCTCTTGGACCCTATAAGGGCGGTTTGCGATTTCATCCGAGCGTGAATGAGGGGATTTTGAAGTTTTTAGGATTTGAGCAGATTCTCAAAAACTCACTCACAGGATTGCCTATCGGCGGAGCAAAAGGCGGAAGCGACTTTGACCCTAAAGGAAAAAGCGATTTTGAAGTTATGAAATTTTGTTCTGCTTTTATGACGGAACTTCACAAATATATCGGTCCCCGCATCGATATTCCGGCGGGCGACATCGGGGTTGGAGGGCGTGAAATAGGGTATCTCTTTGGTGAGTACAAAAAAATTACTCTCAAATACGATGGAGTTCTGACAGGTAAACCCTTTATGTTCGGCGGCTCTTTGATGCGCCCTGAAGCTACGGGTTATGGAGCTGTTTATTTTACCGAAAAGATGTTGGAGATAGAGAATAAAGAGGCTCTCACAGGCAAGATTTGCACGGTGAGCGGAGCGGGAAATGTGGCACTCCATGCCATAGAAAAACTGCAGCAAATCGGAGCGATTCCCGTAACATGTACTGACTCACAGGGCACCGTTTATGATGCGAGAGGTGTTGATTTGGCTCTTCTAAAAGATTTGAAATTAGAGAAGAGAGCTTCACTGGCTGAGTATGTCAAAAGCCATCCGCAAGCCACCTATATTCCAATTTCAGAGTATCCTACAGGCGGACATGCAGCTTGGAATATCCCTTGTTATGCCGCATTTCCTTGTGCAACACAAAATGAATTAACAGAGATTGATGCTAAAAATTTGATTGCAAACGGGTGTATAAGCGTAACGGAGGGTGCAAACATGCCATGTACTCCAGAGGCAACCGAGCTGTTTTTATCACAAAAAATCTGTTTCGCACCTGCAAAAGCTGCAAATGCGGGCGGTGTGGCAGTAAGTGAGTTTGAGATGAGCCAAAACGCCTCTATGCAGAAGTGGTCTTTTGAAAAAGTGGATAAAAAACTGAAAATAATTATGAGACAAATCTGTACAAGAGTTGCCCTCACAGCCAAAGATTATGGAGTGGAAGGGAACTATGTGGATGGCGCAAACATTGCAGGATTTAAAAAAGTAGCGGATGCTATGATTGCTGAGGGGATTTAAATCACTGAGGTCACGCACTAAAACGGACGCGTTTTCTCGCTCCAAAGCTCTAGCTTGGGAATGTGTACTTTAGCTAATGTGCAAGAAATTTATTGTGAGTGCTATATGTATTCCCAATGAGGACATTGGGAATGAGAAACTCCTATTAATAAATTTCCGCATGTCAGGCATGTAGAAAATCTCTCTTACGATAGTTTCAGACTTTTTTGATAAAATCGTTTTTCAAAAAATTTATACCTAATCAGAAATAAGGCACTTTATTATGGAACAAACAAAATCAAGAGTAAATATTTATGGACTTTTATCTCGTGTTTTACTTCAAGAGTTAGAAGTTGACACATTGAAAATAATAGAAAATGATAAAGATATTTTAGATTTTTTTCCAACTTTGCGAGATTGGAAGGAATTTAAAGAGGTTGAAGAGAGCAAACTTTTGGATGAGTATTTTAATCCTGACTTCGTAAATCTCTCTGTGTTGCACCTCATTCCCTATGAAACTTTTTACACAAGAGAAGACCAGAAGATTGAGACAGGCGGAGCAAATCCTGTCACGGACATGTATAGTGCATATGATTTTATGGTGGATTATGAAGCTTCCCGCACTGTTTCGGCTGACCATATCGGGGTAGAATTAGAGTTTATGCACCATCTTTGCGTGGCAGAGATGAAAGCTCTTCAAGATGGTGACAAAGAGGCAATACAAGAGCTTCAAAAAGTGCAGCATCAGTTTTTAAATAGACACCTTCTTCAGTGGGCGCCGATGTATCTCATTAGCATGAAGTTTGAAGCGAGAACACCTCTCTACTACGATGCTGCCGATATGGCGTTGGAGTTTATTTTGAGCGATAATGAGTATTTGGTAAAAGAGTTAAACCTCTAACATGTCACTCATTCAGTTAAATGCAAGCAGATGTGTTCGTTCTCTGAGCAAAGAGAGCGAGTGCAACAGATGTGAAGTTATCTGCCCGACCGGAGCGATAGTTGTTGGGAATAATCCGCTTCCTGCCATAAACTTCTCCTCATGTGTGGGTTGTGGTGCATGTGATGCTATTTGCCCGAATGAGGCACTTTGGCTAGATGATTTTAACTCTACAAATTTCTTTTTTGATTTTATAGAGGATGAGCAAAATATCATCTCTTGCCGCAAGAATGTTCCTTGTATTGCAGCTTTAGGGGTTGAATATCTTATCTCTTTGGCGGTGCTCAAAAAAGAGGTAGTTTTTGACATGGGTTATTGTGATGCATGTGAGATTCAATCCACATGTAAAGCTCAAATTCTGGGGAACCATGAGGAGGCTTCCTATCTACTCGAAGCGATGCAAAACAGCGCAATCATTAGATTGGAAAATATCTGCTATGAAAGCGAAGCTAAAGAGAGCAACAGAAGAGATTTTCTTCGCTCAATTAACCTTACAGCCATTGTAAAAACTAAGCATAGTTTTGAGCAAGAGGTGAAAAAAGCTACGGATGAATTGGTGGAGCATACCCTCAAAAAAGCGGATATTGCACTGCTTAAACAGAAGAGAATTCCACACAAAAGAAAGCTTTTTTTTACGGCAATAAAGAGAGTCCAAAAGCCGTCTTTTTACCATGTGGTGGATGCAGCAGAAATCTCTTTTACCTCGCAAAAGCTTATGGATAAAGAGAGTTGCACGGCATGTCAGATGTGTTACAGAGTCTGTCCAACAGGTGCTTTGACTTCGGATGTGAAAAATTCTAAGATAGATTTTGATCCATTTTTGTGTATAAAGTGCAATATCTGCCATGATGTGTGTGAGCCAAATGCGATAACGCTCTCATCATCCTATAATATAAAAGAGTTTTTTGAGCCGGAGGTGCAGAATTTGATAACATTCAGTGTAAGAAGATGTGATGAGTGCAGTGTGATTTTCAGCACAAATTCGGGCGAAAAACTCTGCTACAGATGTAAAGCAGAGGAAGAAGAGGCAAGAGAGCTTTGGGGAATAACAGAATGATGAATAACGAAAACGAAATTTCAAAACAAACTAAATTATTTGGCTTTATAGGTGAACATGCAGGCGTGAGCAGATTGAGCGCGATAATAAATAGGATGTTCAAAGAGCATGGCGATGATGCCATGATGATTCCGATGAATATCCGTGAGGATGATTTGTACTTTACGCTCTCAAATATGAAAAAATCTCAACTTAGCGGTGCCGTGATTTCCAACGAATATGTGAGCAGCGTTGTTGCAATCCTCGATGAAGCTTCCTCTTTGGTAAAGCGAAGCGGTATGTGCGATATTGTCTTCAAAGAGGGCGAAAAACTCAGGGGCGATTTGTTCGGCATGCGGGTTTTGCTAGAGCATCTCAAAGATTTGAGAGTATCTAAAATAGCCCTCATCGGTACAACTCCCCATGCAAAGGCTTTTTCATTTTTGGCATGCGGATTTGAGGTGAGTTACTTTAGTGGAAATCTTGAGGAGCTTAGAGAGTTTTGCGAGGAGGTTGAGATAAAAGATGCTGATTTGAACCGCTTAACAAAGGGTGTAAATAGTGATTTATCCATTTTTGATGCGGTTCTGGACTTCTCCGATATGAGGAGTTTAGAAAGTATTGAAAAGTTGGCATTGTTTAACTTTGACATGAAAAACAACAAAGAGTATTCGCCG
>JAUSKV010000035.1 GCA_030646745.1 Sulfurimonas sp.
TCCCGCTATATGCGTAACTATTACCGCTTTGAGCTTTTTAGACTCATTGTCCTCCAGATACGCTTCTAAAAGGTCAAGATTGATGTTGTAACTCGTTGCATCAATATCTATAAAAACAGGCTCGGCATCAAAGTGACGGACAACTTCCGGCACATTTGGATAGGCGTTTACAGAGCAGAGAACCTTGTCACCTCGTTTTAAATCAAGGGCTAACATTGCCAAGTGAAGTGCAGAGGTTCCATGTGAGGTTGAAAGTGCATACTTCGCGCCTACATAGGAAGCAAACTCTTCTTCAAGCTCTTGAACCTGATTGACATCTTCGCCATCCAAAACATCACTTACATTGGAGTGTTCTTCGCGTCCACTCACATATTTATAAAATGGAATATTCATCTTTTTGCCCTTAATTTTATTTTATAAAATGAAGGGAACCCTCCATTTATTTTGTCACGCTAACGGAAGTAATTCCGTTAGCTACGCTAGCCGCTGTGGCACTAATGCTTGCCTCTTAGAGGCAGAAGTTTAGTTATAAGGTTATATCTCTTGGATAATTTCTCGTTCCCATCGTCCTCGATGGGAATGCATACAGGAGCTACAACCTGCAATATACACTCCCAAGCTAGAGCTTAGGAGCAAGTTAAAAGTGCACAAGGTCAGTTACTATAAAGTTATATCTCTTGGATAATTAAAATCATGGTTAATTGTTCGTGAAGTCAGCTTCGCAATAAGCGGCATTTTTCGCTTAAACTGATTGCGAAAAATCCTTCCGATTATCATGTCAACCATCTTTGCATCACACCCTTTTGCCACAACTTCATCTCTGGTTAATCTCTCTTCAACATAAAATCTCAGAGCCTCATCAAGCTGGGCATAAGTGTAACCCAAATCAGCCTCATCACTCTGCCCATCCCATAAATCAGCCGATGGAGCTTTATGAATGATGCTTTTTGTAATGTTCAAATGCTCCGCCAACGCATACACTTCACTCTTGTACAAATCGCCGATAGGGTTCAACGCACTTGCCAAATCGCCATAAAGCGTTCCGTACCCGAGCATCAACTCACTTTTGTTGCTCGTACCCAAAACAAGGGCATTTTCTCTTGCCGAAATATCAAATAGAGTAGCCATTCGCATGCGGGCAGAAAAGTTGCCCTTTCTTAGATTATCCATGTCCGGATTAAGCTCTTCATAGGCTCGAAGCATCGGCTCAATAGAAGCCGTAATTGTTCTCAATCCAAACTCATTACAAAGCGTATCTGCGTCATGCAGAGAACTCTGCGACGAGTAATGTGAAGGCATCTTCACGCACAAAAGGTCATCACCAAAAGCTTTTTGAGCCAAAACCGCAACAACTGCAGAGTCAATCCCGCCACTCAAACCAATCACGACTCTATTGATACCAGTTTTTCGAACTTCATTATCTAAAAATCGTTGTAAAAAATCTGATATTTGCGAATATTTACTCATAAATTTCTCTAACCTTTAAAAAACTTTAACAAAAAATATTATAACTAAGTTTGGTAACAATTAAATGTTAAGGTTTAAAAAATGTTTATAAGTTTTTATGTTTTACCACATACAAAATATGAATAAATTTAATGATATAATTTTCGACTTAAATATTTAAGATTGGATTGAACTATGACAAAAAATGAAATTATTGATTTTCTACAAAAAAATAAACAAACCTTTTTAGAAAAATATCAAATATCAAAAATTGCACTTTTTGGCTCATTTGCGAGAGATGAAAATAACGAAAACAGTGATATAGACATTGCTATTGAAACGAAACTGAGTAACTATTTTTTATTGTTTGATTTCAAAGAAGAACTTGAACACTATTTTAATACAAAAGTGGATGTTGTAAGACTCCGAGACAAAATGAATCTTGCACTCAAAAATAGAATAATAAAAGATGGCATTTATGTATGATACAAGTTTAGTCATTGACATTTTAGACCAAATCATCGAGGCAATAGAAACTGTCAATGAACGGTGTACATTTGCAAAATGCGAAAATGATTTCATGGATACAAAATATGGTCAAGAAAAGCTTGATAGTATTTGTATGAAGCTTATCGCTGTTGGTGAAAGTTTGAAAAATATAGACCATATAACAGACAATCAGCTCTTAAAAAATTATCCTCAAATTGAATGGAAAAAAATTAAAGGCATTAGAGATTTTATATCGCATCACTATTTTGACTTAGATGCAGAGGTGATTTTTAATATTTGCCAAGAAAATATCAAAGATTTACTATCAGTTTTGAAACAAATAAAAAGCGATTTATCTAACTAAATAATGTTACGTACGAACGCGTCTGTTTTAGTGGCAGCGACAAATTGTCCCTACAAGCCCCTAAGGCTACGAAAAATGAATTTTTCGAGATTTACTGCATAACATCAGTAACTAAAACTAAATCCTGTCTCTTTTCTTGTATCTGTATTTAAGTTTTTGGCTCTCAAGAAATCCTGTTTCCATGTGAATAATATACACAATATATAATCTAATCATATAAAACGACATAGAGACCATAGAATCTAGTGATTTGTCAGTAAAATTATTTAAATAGTGTATTTTCAATAATTTTGCTAATTTCTAAAGCCTACTATCGACAAAAACTTAAATCTCAAAGGCAATTAAAATATGATAAATAAAAAAATAGTATGTCTTCATACTGCTGAATCAGAGGAAGATAAAAAATCTATTGTTGATGAAATAACTAAGATAAATAACTATACAAGTCTTTTAAATGAATTTTGGTTTCATTATGAAGATTATAGGGCTACCGCACCGGATACATCACTTTACAAAGGACGGCAGGATAGTATAGATCGTGAAGTAATTGATACAGGAGATATACTAATAGCCATAGTCCATGATGTTATTGAAAAGAAAAATCTAAGAGGTGAAATCGATAAAGTTTTAAGAAAAAAAGGTGCCGGTGATACCCCAAGATTTCTTCTTTGTTTTAAAAATTTTGAATGTAATTCAAATAATGAAATTGAATGCAACAAGCTAGATAAAATTGTGAAGTATAAAAAAGATTTAAAAAAGAAAAATCCAGAAATGGATTTTATTTTGTATAAACATCCAATAGAGTTATGCGCTAGGTTGAGAGATTGTCTTATAATTTGGGGTCACAAAGAAAATGTGAAGATGTCAGTTCAACAGAGAAAATCTGAAACTCTAAATAGTGTAGATAGAGCTTTAGAGAAAAAAGGAAAATAAAATGGAAATCAAAATATTTTTAGCACATACATCAGAAGTTAACGAAGATATAGAACAGATACAAAATAGTATTTATACGAAGTATCAAAAGGATGATAAAGTAAAGTTGATTATAGAACATTGGACAGATGCTGATAAAAGTTTAAGTCCGGATAGATTTCAAGAAAGGTTAAATGAGCTTTTAGGAACTTGTGAAATTTTGTATGTATTTTTTCATAATAGGATTGGAGATTACACCAAAGAGGAATTTACTTTTGGATTCGAACGATTGAAGGTAAAGCAAAAACCCTATTCCATGAGTGTTTTTTCTAAAGAGTTTCAAATTAGCAATAAAGCATCTAAAGAGGAACGAAGAGAAGCAAATGAAGCAATCAATTTTGCAGACGAAGTGAAAGAGCTGCATGATAATCAATATGTTTATAGTTATCAAGATATTCATGAATTAAAAAATCAATTGTTGCATCAATTAGAAAAAGATATAGAAAAGTTAATATTGCCACAAGTGCCAATCGCGGATATAAGTGAGTTTTTTTCT
>JAUSKV010000047.1 GCA_030646745.1 Sulfurimonas sp.
ACAGCCGTGCAGGTCGCCGTAACTACTATATCGGAACAACAGGGGTTGATTCATTTGTAACAATGAACTTCTCTTCAGATTTCCAAGAAAAAGATATCGTTTTTGGCGGGGATAAAAAACTGACAAAATGTTTGGAAGAGATCGATGTACTTTTTCCACTCAACAACGGTATCACGGTGCAATCTGAATGTCCAATCGGTCTTATCGGGGATGACATCAATGCAGCGTCAAAAATGTATGCTCAAAAAACTGGTCATACAATTGTTCCTGTAAACTGTGAAGGTTTCCGTGGGGTTTCTCAATCTCTTGGTCATCACATTGCAAATGATACGGTTCGTGATTATATCTTTGATGCTTCTCCTGCAACACTTGGTGAGCCAGTGAAAGTTACAGAGTACGATGTAGCAATTATCGGAGATTACAATATCGGTGGAGACGCTTGGTCAAGCCGTATTTTACTTGAAGAGATGGGTTTACGCGTAGTAGCTCAATGGTCAGGGGATGCAACAATTAAAGAGATGGTTCAGACTACAAAAGTAAAACTGAACTTGCTTCACTGTTACCGTTCTATGAACTATATTTCTCGTCACATGGAGAAAGAGTATGGGATTCCTTGGATAGAGTATAACTTTTTTGGCCCTAGCCAAACGATTAAATCTCTACGCAAAATCGCAGCATTCTTTGATGCAAGTATTCAAGCGAAATGTGAAGCAGTTATCGCAAAATATCAACCGCTAGTTGATGCAATAACTAACAAATATCGTCCACTCCTAGAAGGCAAGACGGTTATGTTGTTCGTAGGTGGTTTACGCCCTCGACATGTTATCGGTGCTTATGAAGATTTAGGTATGGAAGTTATCGGAACCGGGTATGAATTTGCTCACGATGATGACTACAAAAGAACAAAAGATGAGATTTTCCGCTCAACTGTAATTTATGATGATGTCAATGAATATGAACTTGAAGCGTTTGTTAAAGCACTTAAACCGGATTTAGTGGCTTCAGGAATTAAAGAGAAATATGTATTTCAAAAAATGGGTCTTCCATACAGACAAATGCACTCTTGGGATTATAGCGGACCGTATCATGGATATGATGGTTTTGCGATTTTTGCATCAGACATGGATTTAGCAATAAACTCTCCGGTTTGGGGACACAGCAAAGCACCATGGGATAAAGAAGGAGAAGCGTAATGCAAGAGCTTGAAAAAATAGTAAATGGTCAAAGACTATTTCAGCGTCCTGAATATTTAGAAGTATTAGAGAACAAAAAAGAGTTCGAAGGCGGCATGGGTGCGATTAATCCTGCTAAAGTAGCAGAGGTTGCAGAGTGGACAAAAAGCTGGGATTATCGTGAGAAAAACCTAGCGCGTGAAGCTATTACTGTAAATCCTGCAAAAGCATGTCAACCTCTTGGGGCTGTTATGGTCGCTTTAGGATTTGAAAACACTATGCCTTATGTTCATGGTTCACATGGATGTGTTGCATATTTTCGTTCATACTTTACAAAACACTTTAAAGAGCCGACTCCTTGTGTTTCTGATTCTATGACGGAAGATGCAGCGGTTTTTGGCGGTCTTGCAAATATGAAAGACGGTCTTAAAAACTGTGCGGCACTTTACAAACCTGAGATGATTGCAGTTTCTACTACATGTATGGCTGAAGTTATCGGTGATGACTTGTATGCGTTTGCACTTGCAGCAAAAGAAGAGGATGGCGGAGAGTTTTTACCGGCTGATTTTCCTATCACTTATGCGCATACTCCGTCATTTACCGGAAGTCATATTACTGGTTATGACAACATGATGCACGGTATTTTGTCTCAGCTTACTGAAGATCAAAAGAAAGAGCAGTCAAACGGTAAAATTAACATTATTCCAGGATTTGAAACTTACATAGGTTCAATCCGTTCTGTTAAAGCTATTGTTGAAGCTTTCGGTGCAAGTTATACAATGTTAGGCGACCACTCTGATCAGTGGGATATGCCGGCGGGTGATTACAGTATGTTTGCAGGTGGAACTCCTATTGCAGATGCTAAAGATTCTATCAATGCTAAAGCGACTATTTCTCTACAGAAATATGCAACTGTAAAAACTATGAAAATGGTTAAAAAGTGGAAACATGCGGGTGGAGTTTCTAACCCTATAGGTCTTAAAGGAACGGATGAGTTCGTTATGAAGCTTTCAGAACTAACAGGTGTTGAAGTTCCTCAAAAACTCAAAGTCGAAAGAGGGCGTTTAGTGGATGCTATGCAGGATTCTTATCCGTACATGCATGCTAAAAAATTCGCAATCTGGGGAGACCCTGACTTTTTAATAGGAGTGGTTTCATTCTTACTAGAGATGGGTGCATACCCAACACATGTTCTTTGTCACAACGCACCAAAAGGTTGGGATGCTGAGATGAGAGCGATGCTTGATACATCTCCTGCAGCGGCAAATTGCCATGTATGGGCAGGTAAAGATTTATGGCACATGAGAAGTTTACTTTTTACTGAACCTGTTGATTTTATGATTGGTAACAGTTACGGTAAAGAGCTTATGCGCGATACTAAAATACCGTTAATCTATATCGGTTTCCCGATATTTGACCGTCACCACCTACACCGTTATTCAATTAGCGGATACGATGGTGCAATTAACTTGCTCACTTGGATTACAAACAAAGTGTTAGACCAGTTAGACGAAGAGACAAAAGATATCGCTTCAACCGACTACTTCTTCGACTTGGTTCGTTAAGTAGTAATTTTTTTCTTCATTCTCCCTAAGCCATCCTCTTTCATGGGGTGGCTACTCCTCAAAACTTCTTTTTACAATCCAACTTTTAGTAACACTTATTGATGAAATCTACATGGCTGACATGTGAGAGATATTTATTTTTGTTTTTGTTGGTATAGTGTTGGGATATTCATTTCACTTGTAGTTGGAAAGTGAAGATTCATAGGAGTATTTTTTTAGTTAAAAGTAAATCTCTGACCCTGCTATTCGGAAAATTACTTGAAAGTATCAAAAACATATAACAAACCATAGTAGCCAATAAATTACCTAGCGGCAATTTATTGGCTATATTCAAACGTTAGATAAAAAGGAGAAAATATTGATGAGGATTTTAATTTCTATTATGGTTGTCTTGTTTTTAAGTGGTTGTGTTCATAAAATGCAAATGGTCAACTTTGAAACAGGTACAGTTTTAGATGCTAAATATAATGAAGCAAATCGGATGGTGACAGTTTTTATGCCAAATGGAGAGGTATTAGTTGGAGAATATAGTGCTGTAAGTAATGCAAGTTTTAGCATTGGAAATACATTTGGTAGTGCTACGACTTATTCTGGAGCATCAAGTGCAACAGCTTATGGTAGTTCAACATCTTATGCAGTCACATCTGGAGGTGCTTCAAATGCTTATGCATTACTCCGAAGCAATACAAGCAAATTGATGATGGAAATTATTGTACAGTATAGTGAATGGAATGGTCATGGATTTGGTGAAGCAAGAACAAATGATGGAAAACGCTTTAAAGTGCAGTTTTGAATTATCTAACAAAACATTGGAGAGAAATATTTGACCCTGTGGCTCAAATATTTCTCAACTTAGTCGTTATATTTGGAGGATGTATGTATAAAAAAATAATTTTTAGTTTAGGTTTACTTCTATTAGTTTTAAATGGCTGTAATGCAAAACCAACTTATTCAGAGGCATTGAACAGTAGAGTGATACCAACGACTCAGAAACAAAAACAACAAGAGTGTTCTTATATCAGACAAGAGATAGCAAGAATGCAGTCATCTTATCAACAAGCATCTATGCAAAAATGTAATCCTCAATATGGCATTTGTATTGCTCCTGTTGTAATGGCAAAGGCAAATAACAATATTTATTCATTAGAAAATCGTGCTTCTATCATAGAATGCGATGCTGCTTTTTCAACTGTCAAAATTATCAATAGTCAAAATCACTCAATAACAGAATGTATAAAAGCTTGTAAAGAAAATACTAAACGAACATCATCCGAATGTTTTGATACTTGTAATAAATAACGAGGAATTCTTATGGAGATAATTATAATTTTACTATTAATAATAATATCTATTTTATCTATTGGAGTAAAAACGACTTTCATTATTATTGGATTTATTATAGTAGGATTTATCCTTTGGATAGTAATAGGGCATACTTTAGAAAATGGAAAAATTGAGAAAGAAGAACGCGAAGAAAAACACAGAGAATATAAAAAAAAGTTTGATACACAAAGAGCTGCTTATTTAAATGGAGAAATATCAGAAGAAGAGTTTGAGTATATGCCAAAAACGGAAACAGCTAAAAGAGAATTAAGGGCACTAAAAGATAAATTATATTGTGCAAACCACCCTGAGTCACACCCCTGTGAGTGAATCTCCACTTTTTTTATTTTTCTAGTGGATTATGATAGGTAAGTAAGAAAATGTGTCAGCACGATTTTATAAAATAAACCAAATTATGCTAAAATACACTCATAAAATAACTGCAATAAAGGGGTTGCAATGGCTTTCAAATACGAAAACGGTAAAGTAGTTCAAGTATCACCGCCACATGTGACAGGTGAAGATGCAAAAAAAATGCTCAATGCAAAAGTTCCTAAAGAGCTTGTAGCAAGGGTAAAAGCTAAGAAATTTATTACCGAAGCAGCTTAATCGCTCGATGCCATATAAATTCAACTCTTACTCCTCTTCTAAAATAAAATCAGAAAAAAGGTCACTCTTAAATGCTGTTGCATTTAGCCACGACATCAAATCAAACACATACGAACATCTTGATAACCCAAAAGAGTTATGACATAACCTTTGGCAACACTTATTAGCTGACATTGCGCACCGATGGCATTAGAAAGCAGAGTATTAAAACAGACTAGTCTGATCTTTATATAGATAATAACCGCTTGATATATTTATACTTTTGATTAATTTCTAAATACATGTTAAAATACTTTTTAAAGTACTATTAAGGATACTATTATGACCATCAGCGCAAATGAAGTTAAAACAAAAGGTGTATCGATATTTGCAACTCTTTTAGAAAAATTTGATGAGCTTGTTATCAATGTCAGAGGTAGAGATAAGTTTGTTGTTCTTGATATTGAGAGATATAAAGAATTAAGAGCAAATGAGCTTGATATGGCACACATCAAAACTATGCAAGAGATTCAAGAGGGTAAATACAAAACGCAAAGTGCAGCAGAGCATATCGAAGAATTAATGCATGAACTACAAAATAATTAGAACCGACGAATACCTCAAAAAACTCAAAAAGTTTCTAAAAAAACATCCAGATGTGCTTGAGCGCTATATCAAAACAGTTGAGATACTTGAAGTTAATCCTTACCATCCATCACTTAGACTTCATAAATTAAAAGGGAAGTTTTACGAATTTCATTCAATCTCAATCAATATGGATTACAGAGTGATTATCGACTTTATTATTCAAAACAATGAGATAATCCCCATTGATATAGGCACACATGATGAAGTGTATCAAAGTTAATGATTATTCTGACTTGTTGACTTGGATTATAAACAAAGTTTCTTATGCTACTGATAAGAATGAATGGATGTATATTAAATTATAGTTGCTTACAGCTTCAGGCGGCATGGGTGCGATTAAGCCCGATAAAGTAGCAGAGTGGACAAAAAGCTGGGATTATCGTGAGAAAAACCTAGCGTGTGAAGCTATTACTGTAAATCCTGCAATAATTAAGTTGTTACAAAAAAAGTGTATTGTTTGTGTTCATGGCTTTCACCAAACCCGATAATCGGCATACGCGGATGTTTATCTGAAATTTTTACCACCACTTCATACATCATAGCCTGCA
>JAUSKV010000215.1 GCA_030646745.1 Sulfurimonas sp.
TTGACCTCTACTCTGCATTAGCAACCGCAGGAGAAGCGGATGCACAAACTTCACTCGGCTACAAGTAACAAAATGGTCAAGGGTGTGAGATCGATGAGAAAAAAACTTTAGAGCTTTAAACAAAATCTGCCGAAGCTTCGCAGCCCTATGCACTCTACAATTTGGCAATTCTTTATGCAAACGGTTTAGGCGGAGTGGAACATGACCAGTTTAAAGCCTATGGACTCTACATGGAGGCGGTAATCCGTGAAGTTTTACCTGCCATGTATGAAGTAGCCCTCATGCTCGAACGCGGTCTTGGCTGTTTACAAAACTTCAGCGAGGCCGCTTTTTGGTATGAAGAGGGAGCAAAAAGAGGAAATTTAGAGTGCTTCAATAACCTCGGTGTTCTTTACAAAGAGGGACATGGCGTAGAGCAAAATGAGGCAAAATGTTTTATCTGTTTCTCCCGCGCTGCCGAGGGTGGTTTGGCTGAGGGGCTTTACAATCTAGGTCTGCTTTACGACCAAGGCATCGGCTGTGAAATGAACAACGACACGGCATTAGAGTACTGCAGAAAAGCCGCCTACAAAGGGCATGAAAAAGCGAAAGAGATTATAAAAGGGTTGCAAGAGGATGGAAAAATTGTCTTCTAGTTTTTCAAACTCTAGCCTCTTCGCGTCAGAAATAAAGGAGTTATCATTTTTACTGGATTAATTAGAGAAATCGCAACTGTTCAAAGTTTAGCCGGAAGCACCTTAACTATCCGTGCAAAACATAAGGCAAAAATTGGCGATAGCATCGCTATAAACGGGGCATGTTTGACTGTTGTAAAAGTTTTAGGCGATGGATTCAGCGTGGAGCTTTCACCCGAATCTCAAAAACTTTTGGCAATGGAAAACTACAAAAATGAAGTACACATCGAACCTGCCATGATGATGGGCGACAGATTTGAGGGGCATGTGGTGCAGGGGCATGTAGATACGCTTGGAACTATCAAAGAGATTAAAAATAACGGCAACTCTTTTGATGTTTTTATAGAGGTCGATAAAAAATTTATAGCCTTCATCGTACCAAAAGGCTCGATAACCATTGATGGCGTGAGTTTAACCGTGAACGATGTAAGTGCAAATAGTTTCAGACTGACAATCATTCCACACACGATGCGAGAAACGCTTTTTAAAAACTACAAAAAAGGCTCAAAAGTAAATATTGAAACGGATATGTTTGCACGGTATGTTGCCCACATCATCACGCACCAGAAATCTGCTCTCACATGGGATGAAGTCGATTCTATAACTGCACGGTTTTAGACTATTTTATAACTCTTTTTTCTTTTGTAACTAAAATATGGTACTATTTTGCTATGGCAAAACAAGAGAAACTTTTCAGTAAATTTACCGCTGTTCCTCCTAAAAATGATTTTACAGAGTTTCAAGCTCACTAAATGTTAAATCATTTTGGTTTTAACAAAATAGAGGGCAATGGTTCGCGGGTAAAATTTATTCATCCTACCAAACAGCTCGTGCTGAGTATTCATAAACCTCACCCGAGCAATATTTTAAAAGAGTATGTTGTGAGAGAAGTTCAAGCACTATTAAAAGGATTAGAACATGGAAACGCTTAATTATAAAGGCTATATCGGTTCATTACACTATTCGCAAACAGATAAAATATTTTGGGGTAAAATTGAGATGATTCGTTCAGTTGTGACATTTGAAGCCGATAATGCACATGAGCTAGAGCAATCATTTCAAGAGGCAGTTGATGATTATTTACAAACATGCCAAACACAAGGAATCGCCCCTGAGAAACCTTTTAAAGGGGTTTTTAACATTCGTATTAAACCTGAACTACACAAAGCGGCGTATGAAGAAGCTTTGCGAAAAGGGGTATCGCTCAACCGATTTGTTGAAGAGAGCATTACGCAGAGATTACATGCTTAGTCGTGCGGTTTTAAATTGAAACACAAAGTCCTAAAAGATATCTTTGGTCATAACGACTTTAGAGTCCTTCAAGAAGAGGGTGTGGATGCTATTTTAGCCAACCGTGATTTGCTTATGATTTTGCCGACTGGCGGTGGAAAATCGCTTGTGTATCAACTTCCTACGCTTATCAAAGATGGCATCAGCATCGTTATCTCTCCGCTCATCGCACTCATGCAAGACCAAGTTCGGGCACTCAAAGCACAAAAAATCAGTGCCGATATGATATCTTCCGCACAGTCGCGTGAAGATGTGGAGGAGATTATTTATAAGGCTCAGAACGGTGCGTTGAAATTTCTCTATCTCTCCCCTGAGCGGCTCAACACAGACTCGACAGTCAATCTTCTAAGAACCCTCAATATCAACTTTTTTGTCGTCGATGAGGCACACTGTATTTCACAATGGGGACATGAATTTAGAGATGATTACAGAGCTTTGGGAAACCTCAAAAGAAACTTTCCACATGCCACTGTTTGTGCTTTTACCGCAACTTCAACCAACCATGTAACTGATGATATCATACGAGAACTCCGCCTAGAAAATCCTCTGGTTTTAAAAGGAAAAATATTTCGTAAAAATATTTTCATCTCGGCAGAGCGACGCATCACAAACGGACATGCACAGCTGCAAAACTTCTTAAACCGACACAAAAATGAGAGCGGAATTATCTATGTAAGTTCACGAAAAAAAGCAGAGGAGCTGAGTGCATTTCTCAACATGAAAGGCTTTAGTTCGTTGGCATATCACGCGGGACTTCCAAACCATGTGCGGGAGCAAAACTTCAAAATCTTTGTCAATGACAAGGTCAATATTATGGTTGCAACCATCGCTTTTGGGATGGGAATCGACAAGAGTGACATTCGTTTTGTCGTCCACATGTCGCTTCCAAAATCACAAGAAAATTTTTATCAAGAGATAGGACGGGCCGGGCGAGATGGCGAGGATAGCGAAACGCTTTTACTTTTTAATGCCGCAGATATGATTCAGAGCAAACGCTTTTTGGATGAGATTACGGATGAAGAGTATAAAAAACATCTCGATGCGAAAATTGATGGCATTTATAAGTTTGCAACGAGTGAAATATGCTTTCACAAGCAGTTAGCGGAGTATTTTGATGACACACTTACGGCATGTGGAAACCGCTGTGACAACTGTTTGCAAGGGGATGCGAAGCGAGAGGACATCACAAAAGAGTCGCAGATGCTCCTGAGTGCGATTTATAAAACGCAACAAGGCTTTGGAAAAAACTATATCGTCGATGTTTTGCGTGGTTCAAAAGAGCAAAAACTTTTGGCAAACGGTGCAGATAAACTCTCTGTTTACAATATTGGTGCAGATAAAAGTAAAAAAGTTTGGTTTGTAATTTTGGAGAGATTAATCGAACTAAAAGTTCTCAGTCTGGGCGAATTTAGTGTTTTAAAGCTCACAGAGAGTGCCATAGAGATACTCAAAGCGCAAAGAACGGTCGATATAAAATCGTCAAGATTAGAGGTCTCTTCTTCGAAGGAAAAGAAAATCAGACAAGCGGAAGATTTTGATTTTGATGATACACTTTTTGAATCTCTCAGAGCAAAACGAGCTGAGATTGCAAAAGAGCTTGGAATTCCTGCGTATCTTATTTTTTCAGACAAAACACTCAAACATTTAGCTTCAGATAAACCGCATGACAAAGCTTCTATGCTTGAAGTAAACGGTGTTGGAGAGAAAAAATTTGAGCAGTACGGAGAAGAGTTTTTAGAGGTTATAAATTAATCTCGCAAAGATTTTGCCAAAGGGTTGCATGCTATTTTATGCTCCATGTCCACTGCATCTCCAAATGAATCTAACTCACTAAGCGAGGCAATTGTCGCATCTCTAAAACCCTTACCGCTGTTTATGTAGATGTTAAAACCATTCTCATGCAGTGCCAATCTTGTCGCGAGCGCCGTGGAGTAAGTTGTTAGCACTCCGTCACATTTCATTATATTTTTAATATCGCTAAAATACTCTTGTGTCCATAAGATTGGATTTGCAGTTGGAGAGAAAGCATCTTGATAAACTATGTCAAACATCCCATGTGGAAAGCTCTTAATATACTCTCTTGCATCGCCTAAGAAAATTTCCACATGTGTCCGAGCGTAGCTACAAATGCCATCGGAATGGCAAGAGTTCTCATCATAAACTCCATTTTCACAAAGCTCTATAATAATATCTCTAAACTCCTCAAACTCTTTTGGATAGGTAAAGCTTACGAGTGATTTTACGAGCGTAGCATCGAGTTCTGGAGAGTAGATATTTATCTTTGAAGTGATGTTATTTTTTTTTGCATAATAGATCGTAGCCAAGGTGTTAAAACCTAAACCGTAACAAATATCTAATATGTTTATTTCGTCTTGATGCCCTTTGAGCCTTAAAGCTGGAATCACATGTTTTACAAGCGACTCATGAAGTGCCCCATCTTTTGTAGAGTGATAATGTTCGTTATACTCTTTTGAATAGGCGGTGTAGCTTCCATCTTCGCTGAGAGTCATTGTGTGAAGTTCATTATCAAACATCAAAGTCCATTTCCCCACATATGCATCTTCTTCGCCATAACCAAATCATACGCACCCAAAACATCAATCTCATTCGATGCTCTGAACTCGAATTCTTCTAGCATGGCTTTTATTGCTTCAATATCCATCATGCCTTTTTTCTCCATAATAATTATGTGTGCCGTATTTGCGAGGGCAGTATAGGCTAATTTGATGAGTAACTTTTGGTTTTGATGCAGGTGGAAAATATCTTTGAAGATAACCATGTCAAAATCTCTAGGAATTGAGCGAAAAGGGTCTTGGAAGTTTTGGATGTATTGAATTTTGGCTTGTGAAAATTTTGATACTTCACTTTTCTCTTGAACATAAAGAGCCAAAGAAAGCTCACCCGAAACACCTTGAAGTATCTCAAAGAGTGCCGTTGTTGTCTCATCACATGCAGTTGTCACTTGCAGATATTTATTCCCCGGAAGAGGATGAAAAAGTTGCAAAAATTGTGTTAAATCAGCCATAAATTTCTAATACGCTAAATCGTGAAGCTCTTTAAACAGATACGCTTCTACAATATCATCAATGCTTCTTTGTGTGTGAGCTACTAAAACCATCAGACCTAGTTCCATAAAAGGCCAAACATATTCGTTATCACTTATTACAACAACAGCGTCACTGAATTTAGGAAAACCTCTCTGCTCATGGGAGTGATTCACTTCAACTAATTCGCCCTCTTTTATAAGAAGTTGAGTCCAAACTTTTACATCTTCGATTTTTACCAATGATGCTTCTTGGACATCATCACTATCCATAGCAACTAAAATATACATATTTATTCTACCCTTGAGAGGTCAAGTTTAAGTGCTTCATTGTCCATTATGTCAATATCTTTGCGCAGAACAGCCGAAGCAATCGCTTTTGCATCTTCTAGCGAGTGCATTTTGTAAGTTCCGCATTGATAAATATTGAGTTCAGGAATATCTTTTTGCTCTTTGACATTGAGAATATCTTTCATAGAAGCTTCCCATGCATCAACAACCAACTCTTCACTCGGATTACCTATAACACTCATGTAAAAACCTGTGCGACATCCCATAGGAGACAAATCTATAATTTCGGTCGTTTTAGAGTTGAGATGGTCTCTCATAAAACCTGCAAATAGGTGTTCTAAGGTATGAATACCCTCTTGTGATAAAATCTCTTGATTCGGCTTTACAAATCTCAAATCAAAGACTGTAATATCATCTCCTTTAGGAGTTTTCATTCCCTTCGCTTTACGAACTGCAGGAGCCGGCATGATTGTGTGATCAACTGTAAAAGAGTCTAATAGTGGCATGTGAAAATTCCTTAATTTTATTTTGGTTTACTTCGGCAGTAAGCCCATATAGAGCAGATATTTTATCTTTTTTTGATTTATTTTTAATTGAAGTGGAAAAAGTAAAAAAATCTAAAAAGTTTTAGATTTAGTAAAGATTGTGCCTGAGGAGCAAAAAGGCTAGACTAATAGTCTGCCGTTTGCTCATCTGGTGCAAGATTTGCTGAAGATAAAGCCTTGACTAAACTCGAGCTGCTTCGCGTCTGTTTAAGTATGCCCAGTTTGCATCTACACGCTCTTGCCACTCTTTTATTAAGTATTTATACTCATCTTTAAAGAGGTGTTTAAAACGACCTTGCGCTGCTAAATACTCTTCAACAGGGACAACATCTTTAGGTCTGTATGTGATGTTTAACTCATGTCCGTCAATAATTTCATAAAGTGGAAATACTAACGAATCAGTTGCCAAATCTGCTAAGTGCATTGTATTTTTTGGATCAAATTTCCACTCTGTCGTACATGGAGAAACAGCATTGATAAATACCGGTCCATCCACCGAAAAACCATGCTGAATTTTTTTCACCATGTCTTTCCATTTGTTTGGAGCGACCTGCGCTGCGTATGGAATATGGTGAGCCGCCATAATAGAAACCATATCTTTCTTATTTTTTTTCTCTCCGTAGCTTTTTCGACCTTCAGGTGATGTTGTCGCACTTGAACCGATTGGAGTTGAGCTTGAACGCTGTCCACCTGTATTTGCATACACTTCGTTATCAAGAACGATGTGCATCATATTGTGACCGCGTTCCATACATCCCGATATCCATTGGAAACCGATATCATACGACGCACCGTCTCCGGCAAAAGAGACAAACTTAGGATTTCTATCTGGCTGCTTTAGACGACCTTTAGTTTTGAGTGCTTTGTACATGGACTCAGCACCTGCAACTGCAGTTGAGCCATTCTCAAAACCGATATGTATCCAAGAAGCATCCCAAGAAGTATATGGATAAACTGCTGTACAAACTTCAAGACAACCCGTTGAAGCTGAGAGAATTAAATCATCGTTTGTAGCATTTAATACTTCACGAACAATAATTGAGTGCGCACAACCCGGACATAAAAGGTTTGCTCCTTCAAAACGGTCAGCAGATGTTGAAAACTCTTTTAAGTTTTTAATTTTTTTCATTTCACTCATAGTTTTCTCCTTATAAAAATGATAGTTTCGGTCCACGAACACCGATAAACTGTTGTAATGGAGTTGTTACTTTACCAGCATCAACATTTTTTTGAAGCTCTGTAAACAGAGAAACTAAATGAGCTTTTGTTAAATCTCGTCCACCTAAACCATAAACATATCCAGAAAGTAGCGCTTTTGTGTCTGTGTTAAAGAGACAACCTGCAATCTCGTTAAAGAGCATTCCGGCAGCACC
>JAUSKV010000059.1 GCA_030646745.1 Sulfurimonas sp.
AACAAATATAATTATTGGAGTGTAAAATGGGACATAAAAGAGATATGATTGACAATGAGTTGCAAGAAGATTTAGTTATTGAAAATATAGTGCATCCGGATAGAAGGGTAGATGAGAAAAAGCAAAAAGAAGAGTTTGAAAAAAGAAACAAAAAACGCGCACCAAAAAGGGTTGCTGTTTGGGTAAAAGAGAGTGTTGTTGAATATGAAAATGAGCTAAAGAAACTTCAAATTGATTTACTGAAGATGCAAAATCATGTGAAAGATACAGGTCAAAAAATATTGATGATTTTTGAAGGTCGTGATGCTGCCGGAAAAGGCGGAACAATCAAAAGAATCAATGAACACCTCAATCCTCGTGGTGCGAGAGTTGTGGCACTTGACAAGCCGAGTGATGTCGAAAAAACACAGTGGTATTTTCAGAGATATTCGCACCATTTGCCTTCAGCGGGAGAGATAGTTCTTTTTGACAGAAGTTGGTATAACCGTGGCGGTGTTGAGCCTGTTATGGGTTTCTGTACACAAGCAGAGCATAAAGAATTTTTACATGATGTTCCGGAGTTTGAGAAGATGCTCATAAACTCAGGTATAAAAATCTTTAAATTTTATTTTTCGGTCTCAAAAGATGAGCAAGAAAAAAGATTTAATGCAAGACGGCAAGACCCTCTCGCACAATATAAACTCTCTCCCGTAGATGAAAAATCACAAGGACTTTGGGATAAATATACCATAGCAAAATACTCCATGCTTTTGGCGTCTCACACAGACCATGCACCATGGACAATCATCCGTTCAGATGATAAGAAAAAAGCCAGAATCAACTGTATAAAACATATATTAAATCATATAGAATATCCAGATAAAATGAAAGAAAAACATCTCAAAGCAAGTGATGAAATTCGCATAAATGCGAGTGATGAGATACGAATTATGGAATCAGAGATGTCATTAAGAAGAGATTCACATAAAAAAGACAAAGAGTAAAATTTTAACAACTTTAGCTATAATTTCCCCTTTTAAAATAGGGGGCTTTTATGCTAAAAACACTCGGAAAATATATATTCATGATAGAACTTGGATATAAATATATTAACATTTTTAAAAAAACATTTTTTCATCCCTTTATCTCACAAAAACCGGCTTATACTCAACTCTCCCATGACCGTCAGACATACTCAAACAGTGTTTTAGAATTTTTAAATATTGAAGTCAAACTTATCGGCGAACTCCCAAAAAAAGATAAAATGCTTTATGCTATAAACCACCGCTCGCTTCTTGATATCATAGTCATGGAACATATATTTTCACTGGGTCATAAAACGGGTGCATGGATAGCAAAAGAGGAACTTTTTAACGCTTTTTATGGCGATTTTTTTAAATTTAGCGGTTGCATTAGTGTCGATTTAGAGAGCGGAAAAGGGCTACTGAGTTTTTTCAAAAAAATCAAATCTACGCTTAGTAAAGTTGATAATCTTAACATTTATATTTTTCCCGAAGGGGAGCGATATAGCGGCGAGGGGCTTGGAAAATTTCAAAACGGTGCATCCAAAATAGCCAAAGCAAATCATCTGGATGTTGTGCCTGTATTTATAAACGAACCTTTAGAAGTGGTTTTCAAAAATGCTCCTTACAAAGAAAAAAAAGTGGTGCATGTGCATATAGGAAATTTTATAAATCCTGATAATTTAGAAAATGAGTACACAGAGTTTATGAACAGTGCAAAAGGAGCAAAGAAGTGAGCAAGATGAAACTAGGCGTCAACATCGACCATGTAGCGGTTTTAAGAGAGGCTAGACGGGTAAACGACCCCGAGATTTTGCAGGCTCTTTTTGTAGCATGTGCAAATGGAGCCGACCAGATAACGATTCATTTAAGAGAAGACAGACGCCATATTCAAGACAGTGACGCTAAAAATATCATACAAAACTCGAGTGTGCCGATAAATTTGGAGTGTTCTATAAATAGAGATATTTTAGATATCGTTTGTAAGTTACGTCCGCATCGTGCTACTTTAGTTCCTGAAAAAAGAGAGGAAGTGACAACAGAGGGCGGATTGGATGTTTTTGGTTATGAAGAGGAGATACGCTACAGCGTTGAGCAGTTGCATGACTCTATTATTCCCGTTTCACTTTTTGTTGACCCGACACTTTTGGCTATGGAGAAATCACGCGAGTTGGGTGCGGAGATGGTGGAACTTCACACGGGCACTTTTGCAAATCTTTTTGCCATGTTAAACTCTTCCCTTCCATACTCAAACCACTCGGTAAAAGAGCTTGAACTCCCTCGTTATGCGCTCTCCGAGAGACTTGAAAAATCGATAGAAGATATAAAACATGCAGCCGTTCATGCCAAAAAAATAGGGCTGGAAGTCGCAGCGGGACATGGACTCAATTATCATAATGTACATGAGATGATGAAAATAGAAGAGATAATAGAGCTAAATATCGGGCAGAGCATCATCGCCAGAAGTGTTTTCAGCGGTTTGGCGGATGCTGTAAAAGAGATGAAAAGATTGACCACAAGATAATGAAAAAACCTATTATTGCAGTAAGTGTCGGCGACCTAAACGGTGTCGGCATAGAGATAGCGCTCAAAGCTCATGCTGAGGTCTCAAAACTCTGTAACCCGATTTACTGTATTCATACTCACATGTTAGAAAAAGCAGCAAAACTTTTAGGGGTTAAAGTACCAAATGATTTTTCCACAAGCCCTGTGGAAGGAGAGTTTGAAATCAAAGCGGGGCAGGTGGACGCGGCAAGCGGAAAGTACTCCTATGACTCTTTTATGTCTGCAATAAAACTGTGTGAGACAAAAGAGGCGGATGCAGTTGTGACTATGCCGATTCACAAAGAGGCGTGGAAGAGAGCAGGGCTTCACTTTGTGGGGCATACGGATTTGCTCCGAGATTACTTTAAACAAGATGCCATTATGATGCTCGGATGTGAGAAGATGTTTGTTGCACTCTACACCGAACATATTCCGCTTCGTGATGTTCCTGCGACAATAAAAAAAGAGAAAATCACACTGTTCTTACTTGATTTACACAGAAGCATTGGTGACAAAAAAGTAGCAGTCTTAGGACTTAACCCACATGCCGGAGATAACGGTGTTTTGGGCGATGAAGAGAGAGAGATAGAAGAGGCGATAAACAGAGCAAATGAGACGATAGGCAAAGAGCTTTTTTTTGGTGCAATCGTTCCGGACATAGCTTTTACTCCGCATTTTCGCTCAAACTTCAACTACTTTGTTGCCATGTACCACGACCAAGGTCTCGCACCGCTCAAAGCACTTTACTTTGATGAGAGTGTTAACATATCGCTCAACTTGCCAATCATACGAACTTCTGTTGACCACGGAACAGCTTTTGACATCGCCTATAAAGGCGAAGCAAAAACATTAAGCTATATGAATGCAATTAAGAGTGCTATCGGGTTTATAAAGTAACATTTTCCCCCACTAAAAGTTGAGTTAGAATAAATAAATTACTTTCATTTTATGGTAATATAATTTCTTGATACTATTATTCAAAAGGTATTTTATGCGGACAATTATATTTATCCTCTTTCTGAGCATTTTTTTACAAGCAGAGATAACCTCTTCAAATTCTATTCACTTTAGCGGTGCTACCACCATTCAGCCGATTATAGAAAAAATAGCCTCCTCCTATCAGCGAACCAACAAAGAATCGCTGTATGTAGAAGGTGGGGGAACTGAAGCAGGATTGCAGAAAATTATCAACAAAAGTAGTGATATAGCTATGGTTGCACGCAGTTTAAGTGAAGAAGAAAAAAATCGTTTTGCGTATATGACAATCGCTATTGATGCAGTGGCAGTTATTCACCATGAAAGTCAAGTTATTAAGAATTTAACCAAAAAAGAGCTTATTGGATTTTATGACGGCTCAATACGAGAATGCAAAAATGTTGGATGTGAGTGTTTAAACTTAATAATTATTTCAAGAAAAATTAATCGAGCAACTTTGGATGTTTTTGAAGCATATAGTGGACTAAAAAGTCCTAAACGAAAAAATTTACCACCCGACGCAAAACTAATTCGAGCAGATGCTTGGGAAGCAGAATCCAATATAAATACGCTTCTTTGGGTCGCAGGACTCAAAGGTGCAATTGCTATTGTTTCGCATGCAGAGGCGATTCGATATGAAAAAATGGGCTATCCAATCCGAACTAGTGCTATAGAAAATGTTTATCCTTCTACTGAAACGATTAAAAATGGAACCTATCCTATCAAAAGAGAGCTAAATCTTGTGTGGAAGAAAGAGAATTTAAAAGTGAAACAATTTATTGGGTGGGTGAAAAGTGGTGCAATGGATGCGAGTGTGTCTGAACTTGGTTTTGTGGCGGTGGGCAAATGAAACGCTCCTTTTATACACTTTGGCTACCGACGCTTATCACGAGTATTATGATAATCTCTTTGTTTTGGACAATGCAAACTTTTTTGCACCACAATTTGGCGGAGATGCTTCAATCGCATAAGCGTTCGCAGGAACTAACTGCAAAAATAGAAAAAATGGTCTCTTCAACGCTCAACGCTACCTTTTTGGGAGATGAAAAAGGGTTTTTAAAAACAGTAGAGCTCTCCAATCAAATCCATGATGATATATTGCTCATAAAAAAAGATAATAAGTACAATACAGACTCTTTGTTCAATAGCTACGAACAACTCTACAAAAAGCTTATCAGTGCGGTTTCATACACTACAGAAAATCGTCTTGGAGATGCAAGAATGGCACTTGAAGAGGTTGAGAGTTATTCTAATGATCTCCAAATGCAGATGAGTGAATTAAATAATTATTTTGATCAAAGAGAAAAAGAGGTTGAACAAACACTTTTTGTTATCATGATCCTCTCTGGTTCGTTGCTGCTATTTATTGCACTTTTTAACGGTTTTTATTTGATTCCTCGTCGCGTTATTCGTCCGCTTGAGGAGTTTGCAGAAGCACTCAAAGGGAGTGAAGAGAAGTACCGCATAGTTGCCGATTGGACTTATGATTGGGAATATTGGCTTGATGTCAATAAAAATATTGTTTTTATTTCTCCATCGGTGCAGAGGGTTACCGGATATACTCCAAATGAGTTTATGCAAAATACCTCTTTGTTGATTGACATTATTCATCCTGATGATGTTTCTAAGTGGAGTAAACATGTTAGCGAAGCCCATTTGCCTAATCGTCCGGAAGAGGATGCCCAAGAGGTAGAGTTTCGTGTTGTCCGTAAAGATGGTGCTGTTATTTTTGTAGATCATATATGCAGACCGGTATATAATCATGATGGAACTTACATGGGAGTGCGTGTAGCAAATCGTGATATAACTCAAAAAATAGCAATTTTAGATGAATTGAAAGAGAAAAATCGTCTTCTTGATACTTTGGCTACTACGGATGGACTGAGCGCTTTATATAATCGTCGCTATTTTGATGAAGCACTCACGAGAGAAGTAGAATATGCTAAACGAACCGGAAATGCTTTAGCACTTGTCATGTGTGATATTGACTATTTTAAACTTTATAATGATGCATATGGTCACCAAAAAGGCGATAAGGTTATTCAGCAAGTTGCCGACGTGTTAAAAGCAACTTTTAGCCGTACTATAGATGTAGTTGCTCGTTATGGAGGAGAAGAGTTTGTAATACTCCTACAAGCCACTCCTCCGGCAGAAGCATACAAACTTGTAGAATTGGCAAGAGAAAATATAGTAAGGCTGGGTATTGAACATAAAGAGTCAAAAGTAGCACCGTTTGTTACGATGAGTTTTGGAGTTGTAAGTTGCATCCCTGATTTGCTTTCAAGCGGAGATAGATTACTTGCTCAATCCGATAAAGCACTCTACCAAAGCAAAGAAAATGGGCGTAATCGTACTACGCTTTTAGAGTGTTAAGTAACAATTTAAGGCGAAGTAAAAACTCTTAATTCTGGAAATGGAGTTAAGAGTGCGATTTCATTTATGCAGTAACGCTTCTTTTACTATAAAACTCTTTCTTAAATTCAGCAAATCTATCCTCTAAAATAGCCTCTCTCACTTCTCTCATAAGGTTGAGGTAATAGTGTAAGTTATGAATAGTCGCAAGTCTGAAATAGGTGATTTCGCGGGAACGGAAGAGGTGGTTTAAGTAGGCTCTTGTGTATCTTTTGCATGTGATACATTCACATTCAGGGTCAATCGGCAACGCATCTTCATTGAACTTTGCGCCTTTGATATTTATGCGTCCAAACGAGGTGAAAAGCGTACCGTTTCTTGCATTTCGTGTAGGCATAACACAGTCAAACATGTCGATACCCCGCTCAATGTTTTCTATCAAATCTTCGGGCGTTCCGACACCCATCAGATACCTCGGTTTGTCTGTCGGCATGTATTTTACCGTATGCTCCACCGTGTCGTACATTTCGTTGTTTAATTCGCCTA
>JAUSKV010000217.1 GCA_030646745.1 Sulfurimonas sp.
TGTTCAATGCATTTGGGTGACAAAGAGAGTTTTAGATACTACATAGATTTAGCATATGCCTACCTACCAAATGAAATTGATTCTCCTCTCTACTCCTATTACTACACACTTATAAATTACTATAACGGTAACTATCTTGAAGCATTAAGCGCTCTTAAAAATCCTACCTCTGATGAATATCCTGAAGTTCAAAAACATTTAGGTGCAAAAATTAATTCTCTTTTTGAGAATAATAACGATGCAATAGAGACGATAAAAAAAGAGTTTGACAAGAAAGATGCCTTTAGTATTGGTCTCTTGTATGCAAGAGTTGGGGACACCGTCTCTGCGCAAAAGTACCTACAAGATGCGATTCAAAATAATATTGAACCTGCGAAGGCACAATTAGCGCTTGGTCTTGTAAATATTAAAGCAGGTTTTGTTGCAAAGGGTGCGATAGATATAAAAACTGTAACAGATTCTTTTCCAGATGAAGCATACAATCTTTTTCCTATAAAAGTAGTACTGAAAGATTCCCTTTTTGAACCAAAAAAAGCACAACAACTCTTTAAAAACAAACTTGAAAACTCTAAATCACTCAATTATCAGAAAATATTTTACTTCTCTCCATACAAAGTATTTAATGCGGATAAAACTATAAATTATATACGAAAAGGCAACGCCAATATGTATATAGATAATATAGACTCGGCAACTGAGTACCTTGAAAAAAGCGCTTCATCTTCTGCAGTAAATTATGGAATAGCAAAAGCGATAAAAAAAGCTCTCACTTTTAGAATCAGAGAAGCTAATGAGGAGTTAGACGAGCTAGTTAAATTACAACCAAAACACTCAATCCTACACTATAACTTAGCGCTTACGTATGCACAGATGGGGAACATGCATGATGCTCATGCGCACTTTTTACGCTCTTATTACCTAGATGCAAAAAATTATCTCTCAGGTATCTTTGCGATTATGACTGGTCAACTTATAAATAAAGAGCATACTAAATTAACCTCAATAATCAAAGAAGCGATACAACAAGAAGAACATGATGAAAACATGGATTTATACACTACTCTCTTAAATATAAGTGAAAACGATTTACTTTCAAGCGTCGATTGGCTTGATAATAGCTATAAACAGAGACCACTCTATTTAGCACTAGATGTTATCATTTCTCAAGGTTTAAATAAACAAGATACTGCAAAAACATCCTCTGAAAAATTAACTGCCCTTCTTCCAAATGATATATTGCCGCACATGATGTATATTGATGCCCATTTCGGTGATTTAAAAATAACCGATTATGCGAAAGAGGTACAAAACTACTTAAAAATCCAAAAATTTGATTTCAACGATCTCTATTATGGTCCACAAATCGTAAGATATTTATATATTCAACAGAACCTTATCACGGGTAAACTCTTCTTTTTAAGAGAGCAGCTCAAGCATGTCTTAGATGCTACAACAGAAAATCCATACGAGATTATAAGTGCCTTAGCTTTAGCCTCTCTTTATGATAAAGCATATGAAGAGTCATTTACCCTTTATAACCAGCTGATTGATGAGTTAAAAATAAGAGATGCAGATACGCTCTTTTTGGGCGCAGTTGCATCAATCGCTGCAAAACACAATGAAAATGCTGTTGCTCTTTTAGAGTTATCAAAATTGCAAGATACAGACTTTTTAGAGAGCAGATTTGCATTGGGGCTTTTATATCTTGAATTACAAAACCATGATGGGGCAGTTATTCAACTGCTAAAAATTGGAGACAATGGATTCAGTTCTGAATTCTTTAACTTTGAAATAGATTCAAATAAATTACTCTATGAATTTCAGAAAAAAGAGAATAGTGCAAACCATAAGAAAGAGGATACAAATAGAACTAAAGCAAATTAAGATGTTACGCATTCAAACGAACATGTCCGTTTGAATGGCAGGGACAAATTGTTCCTACAACCCTCTCTGACAATGTGATGTATGAAAAGAAAAATACAATGAATGGCAGGGACAAATTGTTCCTACAACCCCCTAAAGCTACAAAACAAGAGAATAGTTTTTCGCATAGCGAAAATGTTTCTTTAATAAAAACTCTGTTTTTTGAGAATTACAAAGCGACTTAAAGTCATTTTACTTAGAAAAGTAGCCTATAAGTGATTCAGACGCTGTGACTTCTTGTCCTACACCGATATTGAGCCTAAAATTTTGAGGAAGATAAAGAGTTGTAACACCGTTAATCATAAGACCGTATCTTAAAGATTGAAGAAGATTTTGACCCTCTGAAATTCCTATTTTAATCTCATCTACACTACACTTGAGCATGTGTAAAACTTTCATTTTATTAGATTTTTCATCTTCAAATACAAGCTCTGCATGTTCATTTATTTTTTTTGCCAAAACACCGATTTTAGAGAGTCTTGCACCTCTTTTTATATTCACTGATTTGAGAGAGGAGTTGAATGGCACTCGCAAAAAAGCGACATCAAAATAGCTACTTTCAATTTCAATTTTATAGGCGTACTCTTTGTTATCAATCTCTTCTATTGACAACACAACCCCATCCACAGGGCTCACAACACTATTTTTTTCATAAATTACTGTTGCTCTTTCTGGATTTCTATAGATAAATACAAAAAAGAGTAGTGCAAAGAAAGCCATAAACTCTAAAATTTCAAAATCTAATACAGCAAAAATGGCAAAAAGGAGAAGCGAGCAACCAATATATTTTAGTCCCTCTTTGGCTACAGGGGAAAGATTATTTCTCATCTCTATGCTCTTCTTTAGACATTGTTGCGTCTTGCTTTAGCTCTTCTTCTATATCATTTGTAACATTAGAAACTTTTGATTTCATGTTGTTCTCTTTTTCAAAATGAATAATAATCTCTCGAACCTCTTCACCCGTAATGTTTTCTTTTTTGTAAAGAAGTGCCACCATCTCTTCGACTGCGCCCTTATACTCATTGAGTCTCGCTACGACAGCGATGTATCGCTCAGCTAAGGATGTCTTAATAAACTCATCCATGTTCTCTGCCATTTTGTCACTGTACTCACGCGAAACCTGCTGTGCACCACCCAAAAATGAGTGTCTCTGTTTCTCTAAAACCATCAATCCTGCAACATCCGTCATTCCATAAACCTGAACCATTGATTTAATAATCTCTGTTGCTCTTTCAAGGTCGTTTCCTGCACCCGTAGAAATTTCACCGATAAAAACCTCTTCGGCCGCTCGCCCACCCAAAAGAACATCCACTTCTGCAAAAAGTTCATATTTTTGCATCATAAACTTATCTTCTTCAGGCTTGTTGAGTGTATATCCGAGTGCGGCAAGTCCACGAGGAACTATGGAAACTTTAGAGACTTTCTTTGCACCATCTGTTGTTTCCGCTAAGAGCGCATGCCCACTCTCATGATACGCAACAATCTTCTTCTCTTTAGGATTAATTCGGCGAGATTTTTTAGCAAGCCCTGCGATGGCTCGCTCAACTGCCTCATATAAATCTTTTTGTTTTACGGTTTTTTGGCTTTTTCTTCCAGCCAAAAGAGCAGCTTCATTTACAATATTTGCTAAATCTGCGCCCGCCAAACCTGCTGTCAATCTTGCAACTTCTTCTAGCTCAACATCTGCATCCATTTTTACATTCTTCACATGTACATTTAAAATTTTTATACGACCTGCAAAATCCGGTTTGTCAACTAAAACCTGTCTGTCAAAACGCCCTGGACGAAGAAGCGCTTGGTCAAGAACCTCTGGTCTGTTTGTTGCTGCCAAAATAATAATCGGAGTATCTGTTCCAAAGCCGTCCATTTCGGCTAAAAGCTGATTAAGCGTCTGCTCTCTCTCATCGTTTCCGCCCATCATGCCGCCGGCAGCACGACTTTTACCTATTGCGTCAATCTCATCTATGAAGATAATACTCGGAGCATCTTTTTTGGCTTGTTCAAACAAATCACGAACACGGGCAGCACCGACGCCCACAAACATCTCTATAAAACTAGAACCGCTTACAGAAAAGAACGGAACATCCGCCTCTCCTGCAACAGCTTTTGCCAAAAGTGTTTTACCGGTTCCGGGGCTTCCTACCAAAAGTACCCCTTTTGGAATTTTTGCACCGATTTCTACATATCTTGCAGGGTATTTAAGAAAGTCCACTATCTCTTGAACCTCCTCTTTTGACTCTTCAAAGCCCGCTACATCATCAAAATTTGTTTTAGGTTTTTCAGAATTAACCATCTTTTTTGAATTACCCATTCCCAAAAGACCGCTTCCCATGCTTTTTTGCATTCTCCCGGCAAAAAACATCCAAATACCTATGATTATCAAAAACGGAAACAACCATCCAAACATTTCAGTAAACCAGTTTGTCTCGCTAAAACCTTGGTACTGTATGCCCTGTTTATCCAGTTCATCTACAAGTTTGGTATCGCCTTTTACTATTCTTGTCGTGTAAATCTTTCCATCCGCTGAAGTAGCTTTAATGTAGCTCTGTCCTATATCAACTTTATCTACACTTTTGGATGCAACCAATGATTTCAACTCCGAGTAGCTTACCTGTTTTACTCTAGCTGAGTTTCCAGCAATCGCACCTTCTACTGCTCCATCAACACCAGCACCATTTTCTCCTATTACTACTTTAAATAATAAAATAACAGCAACAGAAAAAATTGCAAATGTTATCAGCGGATTTTTATTAAAAAAATTATTATCGTCGTTGTCTTTATTCGGAGTTTTTTTTGCCATATTTTTATTTCCTATCTATTTTTTTAAGACAAGGGTTACCCACTCATCCTGAGCGATTCTTTGAACTATTTCACAATCTTTGTAAAAATTTAAAACTTTTGCTTCATATTTATCCAATATTCCTGATAAAATCAAAATACCATCTTCTTTAAGTGCACTTTTTAAATCTTTTGCTATAAATGTCAAAACATCCGCCACTATATTTGCAACGACTATGTTATATCTATTTTTAGAAAGGGAGCATGAGCCTTCCCATATATTTGAAAATTCAAGAGAGTTAATCTTTGCATTCACAATACTATTTTCAACAGAGATTATATCTGTGTCGCATGCATCAACAACTGCTCCGAGTTTCATCGCAGCTATTGCCAATATGCCGCTTCCGCAACCTACATCAATAAGTGTATCTCCGCTCTTTACATACTCTGAAATTGCTCTAAGTGATGATGCTGTTGTTGGATGGTGTCCAGTTCCAAATGCCAAAGCCGGATCTATTACTATATTTATAAGCTCAGAATGAGGTTCATCCCAAGTTGGATGTATATAAAACTTATCAATTACAAGCGGTTCTATACTTTTTTGATAACTCTCTACCCAATCACTGTTTTTTTGTTTTGTTATTTTACACTCTAAATCTACACTCTGACTTAAAGCTTTTTGCAGGGCTTCGGCAAACTGTTCCAGTCCCCAAGCGATTGTTTCAAGCTCTTCTTCACTTCGGATAATAAATCCCTCATCACTCTCTTCAAAGCCTATTGGTATGGTATCTGATAAAAAATCTAAAAAAAGAGAGTGATGGGATGAAACTTTAACACTTAATTCGTAGTAGTACTCTTGCATTACTCCGAAACACCCATTACGGCGCCAAGTTTTTCTTTTAATACCTGTGGAGTAAATGGTTTCACAATATAGTTATTTACACCTGCTTTAAGAGCAGTTATAACCTCTGCTTTTCCACCTTCTGTTGTTACCATGATGATTGGCAAATCTTTAAAGCGAGCATCCGCGCGAACTTTTTTTACAAGCTCGAGACCATTCATCTCCGGCATATTCCAATCTGTAATTAACATGTCTATATCTGGGTTAGCATCCATGGCAGCCCAACCTTCTAAACCATCTCCACCTTCTAGAATGTCTTTATAACCAAGACGAGCCAAAGTGTTTTTAATAATACGGCGCATTGTAGAGCTATCATCAACAACTAATAATTTCAATTAAAATCCTTTTTTTATAATATTGTTAGCATTTTTTGTGCCAAATAGTACCTAAATTTTGTTTATTTTTCTATTAATTTAGGAGTTTGAACATTTTTGCCAAGTCAAGTGTTCCCTCGTAGTAAGCTTTACC
>JAUSKV010000081.1 GCA_030646745.1 Sulfurimonas sp.
GACAAAATATCTTCAGCTGAAATATCAGCTTTTTTATAGCGATATTTTTCATTTTGGATAACTAAAACATTTGTAAAAGGAAGTGAATATTTTTTGAGCTCAACAACTTCTCCATTTTTTATATCTTCTATAAGTTTTAAAACGGTTTTAATTTTTTCATTATCTATATCCGAACTCATGTTTTTAGCCGGAAAAAGAGTTGAATTTTCTATAAGAGTTCCAAGCAGTTTGTATTTAGGCGTTTTAAAATCGTAGCTTCTATTTGCTTTGCCTAAATATGCATCGACAATGGAATCTATCAATTTTTCATAATCTTTCTCATCTTTACGAAGCCTAAAACTACCGACAAGAGAGTAAAAGGAAATATGAATAAGAGTTGCAATGTAATAGATAATAAGAGGAACAATTGCCCATACAGCAACTGAGAGTGATGGCAGAGGAAGACCAAACAAATCTATAGCTATGCTATTTTGGCTTACATACGCATATATATACCATCCGACTATGCCCATAAATAAAAATGAGGCTATCGTATATTTTTTCAACTGCATGATAAATTCCTATTTTTTAGATTTTTCTACTATTTCTCTACAATCGATACAATAAATGGCATGCGGTTTTACTTTCAATCTTTGAAAGCTTATAGGATCTTCACACATTTCACATATACCATAATCACCACTTACTATTTTTCCAAGAGTTACATTAATTTCTCTTAGCTCTTGTTCTTGCTGGTGAACTATTGCACTCTCAATCATAGAGTTATTATTTACGGATGCATAATCACCCTCATCATTGAGTTCTAAACCACTTAGCTGTTCTAATTCAGCATTAACACCTACAATATTTTTGGTTATCTGCTTTTTACGACTTTCTAAAATCTCTTTAAAATAATTTAATTCACTAGCTTGCAATTGACATCCTTATTTTGTTGTATATCACTTGTGGTATGGGTGGTTACTCAAAATAGAAAAACCTCTATGAATCTGCTCAAGCAAAACAGCTTTTGCTATTTTATGACTCATAGTGATATTTCCTAAGCTTATAACAGCATCGCATTTTTTTAAAAACTCATCCTCGAAGCCATACGCTCCACCTATGAAAAATTTAACCGCCATTCTATCATTTAAAAGCTTACTAAATTCAAAACTGTCGATTAATTTTCCATCAGGGTGCAAACATACACAAAAATCTTTGCCAATATAAGGAGTTAAGGCTCTTGTATATGCCTGCTGTGACGCAGTTGGTGAAATAGTGTGTGATTTTGCTACATCTTTATCAAAAAGTTCTATATCTTCTATTTTTGCAAAGCGAGAAATCATTTTTGTGAGCTCTTTATAGAGTGGATCATAGATAGTTTTCTCTTTTTTTGCTATGGAAATAATATCAATATTCATTTTACAACATCAATCCACTACCCATAACATGATAAGTTACATAGGTAAAAACATCGCTTTTTCTAACCCCGCCGATGGCTGCTACTAAATGTTTTGATTCCGAAGCTATTGCATCCAATGTATCGCCTAAAACTATGCTTACACTCTTTGTTTTTGTATCTCTGTATGCACCTAATCCAATGTAATTTAGGTCACACTCATTTGCTTTAAGCACCTCTTCTCTATTATGTGTCGAGATTCCTAATATTTTATCTTTTGTGATGGCCATTCTAAGTATTTTAACCGCACTTTTTATGTCAGAATCAATCGACTTTAAATCTTCCTGACCGAGATGAACACCGTCGCAAAACTCTATCAGTTCGTACGCATCATTTACGATTAAAAAGCCGTCGTACATTTTTCTGATTTTAATGAGTTGTTGTTTTATAAAAGCAATATCAGCGGTTTTATTTCTATACTGAATTATCTCAGCACTATTTTGTTTGGCAATATCTATAAACTCTTCAATAGAAATACCCTTATTATCAAGTAACTCTTGGTCGCAAAGGGCATATAAACGCATATTAAACTTTTAATAGTGTTAAGAGATCTGAAAGTGTATTTTTTAACTCATTTCTATTGACCACCATGTCAACAGAACCTTTTTCAAGTAAAAATTCTGCTCGCTGAAAGCCATCAGGAAGACTAGAACCAATGGTCTGCTCGATTACTCTTTGACCTGCAAAGCCTATGAGTGCCCCCGGTTCTGCAATAATAATGTCTCCTAAAGTTGCAAAAGAGGCGCTTACTCCGCCCATGGTCGGGTCTGTTAAAACAGAGATATATGGTAAGTTATGGTTTGCCAACTTAGCTAAGGCTGCTGAAGTTTTGCTCATCTGCATAAGTGCGAATGTACTCTCCTGCATTCTTGCTCCACCGCTTGCACTTATAATTATCAACCCCTCTCTTTTTTCTATGGCACGGTTTACTGCACGAACAATTTTTTCACCCTCTACAGAGCCCAAAGAGCCTCCCATAAAGCTGAAATCAAATAGTACAAGCTGAGCATCCACGCCGTTTATTTTACACTCACCGCTCACAACAGAGGAGCTTCTGCCACTCTTTTTGACACCCTCTTCTATTCTTTTTACATACGATATTTTATCTACAAATTTTAACGGGTCAATAGGTTTTAACTTCTCATCAAATTCTACAAATGTCCCTTCATCCACCAATAGTGCCAATCTCTCTTTCACACCTATACGAAGGTGAAATCCACATTTTGGACACACATAATTTTGATTCTCCACCTCTTTGTAGTACATCAACGATTGACATGATTTGCACTTAATCCAATGTGTAGGAGCTTCACTTTTTGTAGCTTGCTGTTTTGTATCTGATCTCGAAAAAAGGTTTAATAAATTCAAAAATAATCCTTATATCTTATAAATGGCGAATATTATATCAAATTTATACTTTATTTTTAAATTTTATCAAATTTTATGCCCAATTATTGCACCTAAATTGAAGTTCTTTTTACTTACAATGAATTAAAACTTCAAATTTAGAATGCTAAATTAATAAGATGTTATTGTTAATTACTGTTATAAGATTATTTGAGTTGAAATAGAAAAAATATAAAGATGTCTAAAAGAATGTTCAATTTTTATTTTTATATACCTAATAATAAAAGTTTGTATTTGCTCCAATTTGTCCAACACCAATAGGCACTCTCACACATAGATTAGGAAGTCCAAAGTTTATTCGTCCGTCTCCACCATAAATCGTACTCATAAGTTTTACTGTTGCATGTTTTAATAATTAGTGATTTATTAAAGAAGATTAATTTAAACTCAGTAATGTTGAAAAGTCTAAATTTTGCACCTTCTCTTTGATTTTACATAATCAAGATCATAACTACCGTTACAGTATTCGTACAATACTCAATTCCATACTCTATATAAAATCCAAAAAAGTGTTAGTTTTGTGACGCTAACTGTGACGCTCGCTCATTAATATTCTCTTTAAATCTTAAAGGACAATATAATGATAAACATCAACAAAAATAGCTCTTTGATTGAGCTAGAAAAACTCATCATACAATCGGTGGCTAAGCAGCCTAACAACACAGTATCTTCTGAATATTATAATCCTGTGTCATTGTTTCAAAAAAGGTATTTTTTAGAAAAAACCATTGAAGAAACATTGGCGTTTAACAACAAACTAGTATGGGATTACACCATAAAAGAAGTTAAGTTAGTAAGTACAGCGGAAGAGCTAATCAAAATATATCAACTGAGAAGTGAAATATATGGATCTTTAAACTATGGGAATGAGTTTCCAGACTATATAGAATCGCTAAACTTTGATTCATACGATCATAATGCTGCAATCATATACAATCTCGTTAATAATGAAATTACAGGTACATGTAGATTAATCTTTGATTCAGAGAAAAAACTTCCAATTGAAGACAAATATTCACTTAATCCTATACGAGATAAGTTTGGCTCCATCGGTGAAGTGTCAAGATTGATGATTAAGCATAAAGGTGATGGACTTAATTTAGAGTTTAAATATCTAACTAAAGGGATTTATCTACTTCTAATCAATAATCCGATTGACGCTTCCGTCTCAGTTATCAGAAAAGATCATTTTAAACTATACGGCAGGTTTGGTGGATTTGAAGTTGAAAAAGAATTCAGCGAATATGGGTCACTTAAAGCACCTTTTGTAATAACTTCATGGGATCCTAAACAGATTTCTAGTTTTTTTGAAAAAATCTTTTTGAAATAAAAAGTTTATATTTTAGCTATTTTTTGCATTCATGACCTTGCAATTATTTCTAGATTCATAATTTATAATAATTAAATAAATTATCTTTTGTGACGGTACAAGTGACACAATTATATTAGAATATTACCGTTGCAAAACACAACAAGGTTTTTCTTAAGAAAGACCTAATTTTAAACAAACGGTTAAGATGAAGAAGTTCATTATTATAGCATTGATGCTATTTGGGTTAGTTAGTAATGTAAGTGCAGGTTCGGCACCTGCTGCGTATGTATGGGAAGTTGAGTACGTAATCTCAAACGACCATCCTCAATGGGAAAGATGTATATGGAAGTCAGACTTCAACGGTATATGACCATGGTGGTAATATGAATATTGTTATTTTAGTAGTTGGCTACAGCAGCACTATGGTTACAACATTCAATGGTTCTGCTTTGTCTCCATATCACATTCAAGCTTTAGATCCTAACAATGATGGAACTATCGATGCTTGGAGATATTACTATTTTACAACTGGACAATCTGGGACTGTTCAGGTTAATGATTTTGGTGTAAAAGATAGTTTATATATCAGATAGATAAGTAAGAGTTATATTTTAGTATATGAAATATAACTCTTATCGTATGTAATATATTTTTATTTAAGATAAAGGATTTAAGATGAATGTAACATCAACAACTCAAACACAATACACTTCTCAAACACAATCTACATCCTCAAGTGTACAAGAAACATCTAAAAACAATCAACAGACTCGATATGAGATGCTTCTTAATAAAAAATATGAAAATAGGACCGAAGCTGAACAAAGAGAAGTTGTGTCTTATCAGGCAATGAGACCTGTAAAGTATCTTGATGAAGCAGGAAATGAAGCACTCAATAAAGCTCTCGAAGGTAAAACAGATACTGAAAAATTTTCCATAAAAATGATGTTAGAATTAGTGTTTATGACAAGTGTAAAATCCAATGCTCAAGGCGGCTTAGATAGACAAAAATTCGATTCTGTTGATACAAGTACGAGTGCAAATATCTCCAGATTTGAAAAGTTTATGGACGATTATCGCAAAGGTGGTCAAGGAGTCGACCCCTTAGGTATAGCTGATGTTGTACTTAAGTTTTTAAATATTTATACCAATAATGACTCCACAAAAGATGTAAAAAATCAAGAAAACTCAGTCGTAGATAAATTTTTAGAAGATTTGTATAGTAAAGAATCGATTACATTTCAATCCAATATGACCAAAGAAAATATCAAAAATAACATGGACGAATTTCATAAAGCTTTGGTTGATAAACTCGGTGACTCCGATGAAGCAAAAACAGAGATTTCTAAAAAGATGGATGGGTATAAAAAAGAGTTGCTTAGTCAATACGAAGAGAGTTTAAAGAGCTCCGATACCAAAAATTTATCGTTGGAACAACAAGCTATTATCAAAGTTTTATCGGATGAGAACTTTAAAGAAACTAGTTCGCTAAAAGAACTATTGGCAAATCAGAAGGAAAAGTAAAACTCTAAATTTCTAGTATTAATCTCTTTATTTGATTAGTACTACATTTTACTCAATAATGTTTGGGACTGTTCATAATTCCGTGTCAATCGGGTAAAATAATAAATACCCAAGGAATCACACATGAAGATAGAAATAGATGTAGAGCAATTTGCTCGTGATATAAAAGCCGGTAAAAGTATTGGCGGTGCTGATG
>JAUSKV010000090.1 GCA_030646745.1 Sulfurimonas sp.
CTTCCTGAGCTTTTCCAAGAAGATGATCAAAAGTAGTGTAACTATTCAATCCTGTTAGTTCATCATGATTAATCATATTTCTAATTTCTGCTATATCCTCTAAATATGAATTAATATTATTAAGGGTAACTATATACTGAACTGGGTCACTCTCCGGTAAAGTAGTTATACGCCCGCTATATGTAAATTCTTTTGCATGTTTATGATTATAAATTACAGTTTTAAAATGCTGGTTAGAATCATAAACTTTTTTTAGCCAATCATCCATGTCATTTATATTAAAATACTCTTTATAACAATCAATATCTCTCATAAAACTAAAGGTGTTCTCATACTTTTGATAGAACTCTTTAATATCTTTTACACCTATGGTATCAAAAAAAGATTGATTACCCATGATCATACGACTGTTTTGAATAATTATAATTTTTGTATTGAGTAAATTAATAATTTTCATAATTTGCTTTAGTTTTTGTTGATAAGTTAAAGACTGAAGTATAGTTTTTTGTTGCTCTTGGTAGTGCTTAGTAAATATAGTTAAAACACCGGAAAGGTTTGCATCAAATAAATCAGCAATCTCTTCCATAATATCCAAAGTATTATTTTTTATTAGACCCTCTCTTAACAGGTAAGAAATAAGTTTTCTTCGAAGCCCCATACAGATATCAAATACATCTTTTGGTGTAATATTTTTTTCAAGTAAAAAAAGAACTAGCTTAGTCATTGCCGGACAATTACCTATTCTTTTTTCTTCTCTTACAACAGCAATAAAATATTCCAATATAGGTATTCCAAAACTATCTTTAAACTTTTTTGCAGAAATTTTATAAGATTTAAACACAACTTTAACGGTCGGAACTTCAACCCACTCGGAGACTATTTTATCTCGACCAAACTCAATATTACTAACAATATTTAAAAGATTAGGTGCCAGTATTTTTATATTTTGCATTAGGTCTCTTCTCTCCTTTTTGGTATTGTATCACAAAAAATTTGACAAAAAAATGATATATAAGAATAAATTAATTATATAAAAAGGCAGAGGAGGATATTAAACCTCTAAGAAGAGGTTTAATAAAAAAAAGATTATAAACGAGCGTAGTTTACAAGAACTTACTTAGAAGCTTGAAAATGAAGCTAAAGTCTTGCGTAATTAACACTCAGACAAGCATCAAGACTTGCTAATTCATCAAGAGTTACATCATCAACAGCGTTATCAACAAGAATAACTGCCAACGCCTGTGCTTGGTTATTTCTAGCAAGTGAGAAATCTGCTATGTTTACATTATGCTTTGCAAGGGTTGAACCGATACTTCCGATAACACCAGGAACATCACTGTTTTTAAAGAGTATCATATTGCCTTTAAGAGCTACTTCTATATCAAAACCGTCTATTGCAACAATGCGGTGAACATGGTCATCAAAAATTGTTGCAGAGATAGTTGTAGTACCTTCAGAAGTTGTTAACTTTACCGTAATTAAGTTTTTAAATACGGATGAATCGCTTAGCGCTTCCGACTCTATTTTAATCCCTTTTTCTTTTGCAATAAATTCAGCATTTACATAGTTGATTGTATCACCGCTACTCTCACTCATAGCACCAACTGCAACAAATGTAGATAATGACTCAACATACTTAGATATTTCACCCTGCCCGCTTACTTTAACAGCAATGATTTGAGATTTGTTTATCTGAGAAGCTAAGAAACCAATCTTTTGTCCCATTTCTAAAAATGGTTTTACAAATGGCGGTATTTTACTCTCGTCAATTGGAAGATTCATGGCATGTGGATATGCGATACCTTTTGCTGCTTCAATCGCATTTTGTGCAGCTTGCGTACCGATGTTGTATTGAGACTCATAAGTATTTGCACCAAGGTGCGGAGATACTGTAATATTATCTAAGTCAAGCAGAGGATTATTTATTGCAGGTTCTTTATCAAATACATCTATTCCGGCAAAACGGATTTTCCCAGATTTCAGACCATCATAGAGTGCTTTTTCGTTATAAAGACCTCCCCTTGCACAGTTGATTAAAACTACACCGTCTTTCATCTTAGCTATTTCAGCTTCAGTAATCATGTCTGTTGTTTCTTGATTTTTTGGTGTATGTATCGTAATAATATCACATGCCAAAATATCGTCAAAATTTTTAGTGTATGTCATGTCACAATCTGTCACTTTTGATGGATGAATATAAGGATCATAAGCAACAACCTCCATCTCAAAAGCTTTGGCACGTTTTGCTACGCGAGAACCGATGTTACCAAAACCGATAACACCCAGTTTTTTGCCCATCATCTCATAACCATACCATTTCTCTCTCTTCCAAACTCTATCGAGTTTTAAATGGTTGTGTGAATACGGAAACATTCTCATACATGAGAGCATATGCGCCATTGTGAGTTCAACCGCAGCAATAGTATTTGCTGTAGGAACATTCATAACAATGATTCCTTCTTTTGAGCAGCCTTCAATGTTAACATTATCCACACCGACACCGGCACGGACAATAGCTTTCATGTTTTTTGCATGTGCTATAAAAGCCGCATCAACATCCGTTGAGCTTCTTGTTATGGCAACATCTGCCTGCTCAATAATAGTTAATAATTTTATTTTGTCTTCATCTGCAGCCATAATAAAATTTATACTTTTATCCTCACGAAGCATCTTTAATCCAGCTTCATGAATATGGTCACAAACTACAATTGTATGTTTTTTCATTATACTTCCTCGTTATACGGCACGACAGTTGCCGAAATTTGATAATTTTTCAATACTTTAACTAAAGAGTTTAATTTATCTATCTCTTTTGAATAAATAAGTAACTCGATACCGCTTTTATCTTTTTGAAGATAATACTTCAATTGATGTTGCTTCAACTCCTCTTTTAAACAAAAAAGTTGATATGGATCTAAAAGAGGGGCGGATAATTTATACATGATATTTTTAATAATTTTTTCATCTAAATCGACTTGAACAAAAACTTCGTTTACAGGATAAAAATATCCTAATCTTTCGGTTTGAGAAAAATGATTGAGCCAAAGTTTATCTTCTTTTTTTTCAACTGCTTCACTCTTGTAAACTAATGG
>JAUSKV010000091.1 GCA_030646745.1 Sulfurimonas sp.
TTCCCTCAAATATAAAAGCGACATCGCATGTCATCATAAATGCACTTACCAATATAAATACGGATGAGTTGATTGGCGACAAAGGGATAGCATTTGTAAATATAGATGAGATTATTTTAACATCGGACATTATAGATGTCCTAGATAAAAATAAGTTTGTTTTGGAAATTTTAGAAACGACAGATTTAACTGAAAAAGTTGTCAATAAAATAAAACAGTACTATTCCAGAGGCTTCAAAATTGCAATAGATGATTTTGACTGCAGTGCCGCGATGATTAAAAAATTTCTTCCACTTTTTAAATATGTACATGTGATAAAAATAGATGTATTAGAAGCACAACCGCAAAACTTGATAAATGTTGTAGCAAAGCTCAAAAAAACAGGAATCAAGCTGCTAGCAGAAAAGATTGAAACAAAAGAGGCATATAACGAATATATCAGGATGGGGTTTGATTTCTTTCAGGGCTACTATCTTGACAAACCGGAAGTTTTAGAGCTTGATAGATATAAAGAATCTACTCCGATGGTGATACTTCAGCTTATAAAAATCATTAGACAAGACGGTGAAACAGCTGCAATAGAATCTTATATTAAAACACAGCCTAATCTCTCTTTTAAACTTCTGAGATTTTTAAACAATCAAAACAGGATGAGTGCAAAAACAAATGATAAAATAGAGTCTGTTACTCAGATTATAACTCTTCTCGGTCGCGATAAATTACTGAGATGGCTGATGGTTTATATATATTCAGAAATGTCAACAAATCCTGCATCTGAGGCACTATTGGATATGGCTATTAAAAGGGCGGAGCGCATGGAAGCAGATGCTTCACCGCAGGATAAAGACAAAGCATATCTGGCAGGCATGTTTTCACTTCTTGATGCAATATTTGAAACGGACATAAAACATTTGATGAAGTATGTGAATTTAGATAAAGAGATAAACGCATTAGTCCTTGAGAAAAAAGGCAAATTTGCTCCGAGTTTTTTTAAAGCTGAGAAGATAGAGAGGGAGTATTTGAAAAAATTGGTTATTGCCAATTTTGACAAAATCAGCACTCCCGATATTATCTATGCATTGGGATTTGGCGGGGTAATAATAGACAAAAGCAAGTTGTAGTTTCCACAAGCTAAACCTTCTTGCCATATGGAGATTAATAGTTACAACTCTGTAGCTTTTTTATACGCTTTTTCAACTGCATTTATACATGCACTTCTAACATTTCCATCTTCTAAAGCACTGTATCCGGCTGCAGTCGTGCCTCCGGGACTCATAACTCCATCTTTGAGAAGTGCGGGATGAATCTCTTGAATGAGTGTGCCGAATCCATCAAAGAGACCTCGCATGAGTTTCATAGAATCATCTCTCTTTAACCCCTGTTTTACGGCTCCATCTGCAAATGCTTCGGCAATAAGGGCTAAGTATGCAGGACCGCTTCCGGCTAAAGCCGTGGCAATGTCTATCTCTTTTTCACTTGATAGCCAGAGAGTTTTGCCGATTGATCCTAAAAGTTCCTCTGCCTCATCTCTAAAAGCTTCATCGCCCGTGAGCGTAGTCATAGATTTGCCGACACTTGCAGCTAAATTTGGCATGGTTCTCACTACCGCATGTGGATTAAAATGGGTGCGGAGTTTTTCAAGTGAAGTTCCCGCTAAAACCGAAAACAGTACTCTTGCTCTACCCTTTATTTTTTGTGAAACCTCTTCAACATTGGCAGGTTTTACACATATAAGTATTGTTTTGTCCGTAACATCAAAGCCATCTAAAAGATGTTTTCCTATGCTCACACCAAGATTTTTTTCAAATTGTTCGAGTTTTTTTATCTCTCTTCCAACTATCTCTATTCTATATTTTTCTTTTAAACCTTTGGCTATGCTGAGTGCCATATTTCCATTTCCGATAAAAGTGATAGTTTTCATATTAGTCCCAAATTATTTTATAGTAGTGTAGATTTAACTACCTATTTCAAGGTCTATTAAGCACAAAGTGTACCGTTTTTCAAAATTTTTTATACTATTTTCTTTGGCATGTAAAATATTTTTGCTGCACTACTCTCACGAAGAGAACATATTTTCATATTAGATTTATAATAATTCAGTATAGTACCGACATATAAATTTTAGAACGGATATCTATGAGAATAAACAGTAAACTAATCGGAATAATTGCATTAATTCTAAGTATTATATTCTTATATGCCGAGGCAGAGTACAAAAAAGAGCTCTTTTTTAAAGAGAAGGCGTATGATTTAAATCTTCAATTTGAGGATAAAATAAGCAGTTACAAAACAATAACCGAAATACTTTCAAGAAAAATTACGCAAGATAGAGAAATTCTAAATATTGTAAATTCAGCACTAGAAGATAAAAATAGTGTAGATAGTTATAATAATCAGCTCTTTACTACTCTCTCCAAAGATTTGAAGAGTTTTAAAAATGATGGAATTGATGATATAAATTTTTATCTAGCCGATGGAAGAAGTTTTTTAAAAACAGCAAAACATAGTGATGAACTTCATTCTAACTGTAAAAGTATTAAAGATGCAAATGAAACTCATAAAGGTGTAAGTGCCTATGGGATAGATCGTTTTTTTGATGGAGTAAGGTATGTTTACCCTCTTTTCTTGGATGATAAATTTTTAGGTTTTGTTGAACTCTCAATAAATATGGAATCAATTATCTCTGCTATGCATGCTGGGCTTGATGCCGATTATAGTGTGATTCTTAAAAAAGAGTTCTTGGAATCAAAGATAGACAAAGATTATTTAAGCGAGCACTATCATCTCTCTTACATGGGTAAAGAGTACTTTATGCCATCCAGTTTGTATAACTCGAAAATTATAAATCAAGAGAGTGTCAAAAATATTGCACCGGAGTTAAAAACAAACCTTCCAAAAGACAAATCATTTGCTATAAGCAGGATTTCTGATTTTTTAAAGAGTGATGTATATATATTCATACCTTTAACAGATTGTAAAGAGCAGAATATGGGATATCTAATCTCTAAAAGGGTAGAGAGACAAATCAATGAAATCTATATAGAACAGTTTTTGAAACTGATTTCAGCGTTGTTTATATTTTATATCTTTAACTTTTTGTATAGAAAAAACTTAAAATCAATGGCGCTTCTTGATCAGTATAAAAATGTTGTAGATCAGACTACTTTAGTCTCTAAAACAGATTTAAAAGGAAAAATCACTTATGTTAACAGTGCATTTATGAAGTTGTCCGGTTATCTTGAAGAAGAGCTTATCGGAAAGCCTCACTCGATTGTTAGACACAGTGACATGCCGCGTGAAGCATTTGAAGATTTATGGAAAACTATTAAAGCCGGCAACACATGGCATGGAAAGGTAAAAAATAGAAAAAAGAATGGCAGTTCATATACTGTAGATGCAACAATCTTTCCTATAAAAAACCATAAAAATGAGATTGTAGAGTACATTGCAATCCGTTATGATGTGACTGAGTTTGAAGAGCTCAAAGAGCTGTTAACAAAGGAGCTTAGCAACTCAAATCAGAGTTTAAAAGAGAAGATGAATCT
>JAUSKV010000104.1 GCA_030646745.1 Sulfurimonas sp.
TTAAAACATTTTAAAAGCTTTGGAGTTCAAAAGATGGATGGCATCTGCCATGTGGAAGATAGAGAGGATGTCCCATACAAAAATGGTTTCGATACTAAAACAAAAGAGTTTCAATTTTTGGAAGAGTTGGATATTCAACCCACCCAAGGCGATACACTCTTTTTAATCACTCCAAAAAGCAGTAGAAGTCTCAATTCACAATTTAAGAGAGAAGAGAGTGTTTACATGCACCCATCCCTAGGATTTAATGAAAATGAAGAGGTAACAATCAGCTCGACATGCGGAAGTGTAAAGTTAAAAGTAAAAAACTGTAATGATGTAAGAGAGGACTCTGTTTTGATTTACAGCGGTACAAAAGGGGTAAATAATCTCACCAACTCGAAACACTCACTTGAGGGAAAATGTGCGATGTTTCAGGAAGAAAAAGTGAAAGTTAGAAGAGGCTAAAAAAGCCTCTTGTTGTTTTAATAGCGTGTTAATCGTGCAACTATATCATTGATGCTGTCTGAGAAGAGCGAGTAAAGAAATGGCTCTAAATCTTTTGATTCATACGATTTTACAATCCATTTTCCGCCTTTTTGTCTAAAGTTTTGAGTTATAACTTCGCCGCCTCTTCTGATAAGAACCTCAATCTCTATTTCACCGACTAAGTTTTTATCAAAGCTTTTTTTATTATAGACAATTTCAATATTTCTAATATAAACTTCCATAATCAAAGATGCATTTTCTGCCGTGACATCTGTGTTAAATCCAGCGATGTTGAGAGCGTATCCGAGACCCTCTTTATACTTACTCGGAAAATTGACATCGCTGTAGAGTCGTGCAATTTTTTCGCCATCATCTAGAACATAGCCAACACTTCGTTTATCTTTTCTCATGTCTTTAATTACGCTAACGAAAACGCTTTTTTTGTCTGTAGCAACAGCTCCGGCATAGTCTGCTTTGTAGGACGGAAGATTCATTGCTTCATTTTTATAAGTACAACCTCCCATCAACAGTACGGCAATAACTAAATAGAACATATTTTTCATATAACTCTCCTTTTTCAAATTAGCAAAATTATACATGATAGATGCTTAATAGAGTAAGTAGATTGTATCTTTTTGAGATATAATTTTGCAAAAAAATAGGTAAATATAATGAATACAAAAGAGTTGGATACAAAATATGTTTTGCCTACATACGCAAGAGCGGATGTGGAGTTTGTGAGCGGTGATAACGCAAGATTGGTGGATGCTGATGGTAAAAAGTATATAGATTTTACTTCGGGCATTGCAGTTTGTAGCGTCGGACATGCAAACAAGAGAGTGAATAACGCGATTTGCAAGCAGATAGCAAACATTACACACATCTCAAACCTTTACTACACCGCTCCACAGGCAAAAGCTGCTCAAAAAATAGTTGAAGCAAGCGGGTATGATATGAAGTGTTTTTTTGGAAACAGCGGTGCTGAGGCAAATGAGGGTGCGATTAAAATAGCTAGAAAATTTGGCGAAAATGACGGTGAAGTTAAAAGATACAAAATTATTACTCTGCAGCACTCTTTCCATGGCAGAACAATTACAACTGTAAAAGCAACGGGACAAGCCTCCATGCATAACTATTTCGGACCATTCCCTGATGGTTTTGTCTATGCAGATAACATCGCTCAAATAGAGAGTTTGCTTGACAATCATACATGTGCGGTTATGATAGAGCTTGTTCAAGGTGAGGGCGGAGTGCAGCCGCTTGAGAAACAGGCTGTGCAAGATTTGGCAAAGCTTTTGAAGTCTAAAAATATTCTGCTTATTGTGGATGAAGTTCAAACCGGTGTTTACAGAATGGGGGAGTTCTTGGCTTCAAATCTTTATGAGATTACGCCGGATGTGATTACTCTTGCAAAAGGTCTAGGCGGCGGAGTTCCGATAGGCGTTGTTATGACAGGGCTTAAAGACATTTTCAATGCAGGCGACCATGGTTCAACCTTCGGCGGAAATTATCTCAGTGCGACAGCGGCATGTGAAGTGGTGGATATTTTGAGCGAAATGCATGCGAGTGGTGTTCTGGCAAAAAATATTGCGTATTTTGATAGTGAATTAGAAAAATTTTATAGTGCGCACAAAGATATTTTTACATCCAAAGTAGGAATCGGAATGATGTGCGGATTACGCGTAAAAGATGCAAAAACTTTAGCAGATCTTATCACAAATGCAAGAGCTGAAGGCGTTATGGTCTTAAAAGCAGGAAGAGATACTCTAAGACTTTTACCGGCTCTTACAATTACAAAAGAGGAGATAGATGAGGGCTTTATCTCTCTTGAACGTGCTGTCTCCTCTTTGTAGTCAATGAGCCATTTTAGTAAATGAAAGAGTGTAATATATCGAGTCGTAAATTTAGTGACTACATGAGTGAGTGGCTTTATGGCGAAAATGGCTACTATGCAAGCTATAAAAATATAGGCAAAGAAGGCGATTTTTTCACCTCCGTAAGCACGAGTAAGTTCTTTGGCGGAACAATAGCAAAACATATCATCTCTCTGGTGGATGAAGGTTTTTTAACTGAAAATGGCGTAGTTTGTGAAATCGGCGCACACCACGGCTACTTTTTAGCAGATGTTTGCGAGTTTATCTACACGCTGCGACCAAAACTTTTAAAATCACTCAACTTTGTAATTATTGAGAGATTTGACGCCATGCAAGAGTTTCAAAAGAATTACTTCAAAGACTCCTTTGGCGGTGCTGTGACACTTACTCACTATAAATCTTTGAGTGAGTTGAAGTGCGAGAATGCTTTTTTTATAGCAAATGAAATCTTTGACGCTTTCCCTTGTGAACTTTATTACAAAGGTAAAACTGCCAGAGTCGATGGGCATGTCATAGAATTTGATGTGGATGATGTTTGGGTGAGTCAGAAAGCAAAAAAATACCATAAAGATAGAGGTGAGATAGTCATCGGTTATGAAGAGTTTGCAAAAGAGATGAGTTTGGCATGTGAAAAGTTTGAGTTTATGAGTTTTGATTACGGAGAGATGCAAGCGAGACCAGATTTTTCCATAAGAGTGTACGAAAAACACAAAGTAATCCCGTTCTTTGATGAAGAGATTAAAAGAGAAGAACTGTTTGCAAAATCAGACATTACTTATGATGTGACATTCGTCCATGTAAAAGATGCTTTTACTGAAGCAGGAGTAGAGTTTATCGAGCTAAAAACACAAATGGTGGCACTTGTTGACATGGGTATTTTAGAGCTTTTAGAGATTCTCAAAGAGCATGTCGAAGATAAAATATATAAGCAAGAGCTAGAAAAAATAAAGATGTTAATACTTCCAAACTTTTTGGGTGAGCGGTTTAAGATGATAAAGTTTAGGAAAATAAACCCAAAAACACTATAAAATAACTTAAAAAATTAACTATAAAGTTACAGTATATCTTAAGCTAATACATAGTTTTTTTAGTGGATAATAGTGCTAAATGAAAGCAAAAAACAACAACTATAGAAGAAGGAGTTAGTATGAATCGCGTCTCGTTTTTCACTCTTTTAATAATTATGCTTACAATGTTCTCTTCATGTTCAGAAAATAGAGAGACTAAAAACACAGAAGTAGTAAAAAAAGAGACTAAAGTTGTTTCTCCAAAAACTCAAACAAAGAAAAAAATAGCTTACATTGTTACAGATAGTAGAATTCCATTTTGGGCAATCATGGGTCGCGGTGTTCAAAGTGGCGCCGATTCATTGGGCTATGAGCTTGAAATTTATAGTGCCGAAAATAGTACAAAAAAAGAGTTAGAGTTGAGTGTAAAAGCTATAAAAGATGAAGTTTCCGGAATCATAGTTTCTCCTAGCACCTCCTCTGCATGTGTAACAATTCTCAAACTTGCAAAGGGTGCAAATATTCCGGTTGTTATTTCTGACATCGGTACAGACGGCGGTGAATATGTCTCTTATATCTCCTCGAATAATAGGGAAGGAGCCTATGAGATTGGAAAGCTTCTTGCCAAAAAAATGGCTGATTTAGGTTGGAACAACGGCAGAGTCGGTATTGTAGCAATACCTCAAAAAAGGTTGAATGGACAAGCGAGAACAGCCGGATTTATGCAGGCTATGGATGAGGCAAATATCAAAGGTGCGGATATTAAGCAACTTGTTACTTGGAGTGAAGAAGAGACTTATACTTTTTGCAAAGAGATGATAGAGAGCTATCCAGACCTTCGTGCAATATGGCTGCAGACTTCAAATGGCTATAACGGTGCTTTGCGGGCAATTACCGAGAGTGGCAAGAAAAATGAACTTTTGCTGATGGCATTTGATGCAGAACCTGAATTTTTAGATCTTATTCCAACAGGTGTTCTTGCAGGTTCTGCCATGCAACAGCCTTATCTGATGGGGCAAGAAGCAATTAAAGCTATGGATTTGTATCTGAGTGGTAAAGATGTTCCAAAGAGTATTCAACTGCCGATTCTTCCAATTTCAACAGAAAATATAGCAGAGAAATTACCTATAATAAAAAGGGATGTCCTTGGAATTTAAATACAATGTCCATGAGAAATCCCTTTATGCGACTCTTGGAATAATAATTGTTTTAACTGTTACAATCATTATGTCTATACATGCGACATTTAGTTATTTCGATACAAAAAATAAAATATTAGAAGAGATAAAACAGAGCTCAAAAGAGACTATTATTTCATTACAAAAAAATGTTACCAATTTAATGAAATCTTACTCTATCAATGAATACGAGAAGTTAGTAGTAAACGCAATGGAGAGAAAAAACAATTTCGCCATTGTTGTTGAAGATTATAACATGGGCAAAATCTTGGGTGAGAACTCCTATCGTAGTGGTAAAATTCGAGATGCCCAGTGGAATGTCATTGATTATGACTCAAAAAACAGTGAACAAAACAGAGCGCTAAAAGAGTGCTACTTCTCAGACAGATATGACATTGTAAGTGAAAATGAGAATAAGCTCGGCACTATTTCAATTTACATCTCAAACAATGTTATGGATGAAGAACTCAATAAAATAATTATAGGAAGTGTCATAAATCTTTTTGCAATATCTCTGTTGCTCATTTTGTCACTTTTTATAACTATTCGTTTTTTCGTTTTAAAACCACTCTCAGACATTATAGAAGTTATCAAAAATCACGATGATGATGGAATTCCGGTTGATTTAATCCCTACGCATGGTTCTAAAGAGATTTTTCTTCTCTCTAATACCATGAATCATATGATTATCTCCATCAAGAACTCAAGAGTAGCACTGAAAGAGCAAAAAAGTGCCATGCATTATCAAGCCAATCATGACGCTCTTACAGGATTGGCGAATCGCGTTCTCTTTAATGACAGATTAGAACAATCCATAATTAAAGCCAAAAATAAGAGCAGTAAAGTTGCTCTTTTTATTATCGACCT
>JAUSKV010000106.1 GCA_030646745.1 Sulfurimonas sp.
GAATTTTGGAAAGCCCGACAACTTTTCCATCAGGAATATAAGCAACATGTACACGCCCGATAATAGGAAGAAGATGATGCTCACATGTAGAGTAAAACTCTATATCTTTAAGTAGTACCATCTCATCATTCGAGCTTGTAAAAAGAGCTTTTTCTAAAATCTCTTTAGGGTTCTCTTTGTATCCGCTATAGATAAATTCATACGCTTTTCTTACTCTTGATGGAGTATCTAAAAGACCCTCTCGCTGTGGGTTTTCCCCCACATGAAGCATCATAGTTTTTACAGCACTTTCAAAATCTGTATCTTGTTGTTTACTCAAAATAGCACCTTAGAATTTATTGAACCAAAACATGAGGAACAATCAGAGGATATTTCTTCATTTTTCTAAAAATATGTTTTCTTACAATTTGACGTAAATCATTCTCTAAGGCTCTAGGATTTTCTATCATCCCCTCTTTGAGGTGAAGCAAGAAGTGCTCTAGTATCTCTTCCATCTCTTTTGCAAAATACTTATCTTGCTTATCTGCAACCAAACCAAAGCTTGTAACTTTTGGCTTAGCAACCATCTTGCCATGTTGTCCATCTACCTGAGCAACAAGCATAACGATACCATCCGTTGCAAGTTTCTGGCGGTCGAGAACTATGTCATCTTCTATTTGATGATTATTTTGGTTATCAATATATGTTTTACCTGTTTTAACAGTTTTAACTTTTCTCATATATTTTGGAGAAACTTCTATCTGCTCGCCATCCGTCATAAGCAAGATATTTCTCTCAGGAACACCACACATCATAGCAGTTTCTTTATGTCTCATAATATGATTATACTCACCATGAATCGGCAAAAAGAATTTAGGATTTACAAGGCGAAGCATAAGTTTTTGCTCTTCAATACTCGCATGTCCCGAAACATGTATATCTTTATCTGTTGCAACTTTAGCACCGGCTCTTTGGAGATGATTTAACATCCCGGAAATAGAGCTTTCATTACCCGGAATAGCACGGGAAGATAATACAATCAAGTCTGTAGGCTTGATTTTCACATGTCTGTGTTCGCCTATAGACATTCTAAAGAGTGCAGAGTTAGGCTCGCCTTGTGAACCGGTTGTGACAATCAGAACTTCTTTGTCATTCATTCGTGCAAGTTCATCTGCATCTACAAATATATTTTTTGGAAATTTTATATAGTCATATTGCATTGCAATCTCTATATTTCTCTCCATTGAACGACCGATAACACAAACTTTTCTACCATACTTTATGCCATATTGAATAGCCTGATAAACACGGTCAATATTTGAGCTAAATGTGGATAAAAGAATTCTACCCTCAGCTTTTGAGAAAACTCTGTCAAACGCCGGAGCAACACTCAGTTCCGATGGAGTAGGCAGAGTATTGTATGAGTTTGTCGAGTCGCTCATAAGACATAAAACGCCTCTGTCTCCATAGTATGCTAGCCTGTGTAAATCTGCTGTATAGCCATCCACCGGAGTGTGGTCTATTTTAAAATCGCCCGTATGAATTACAGTCCCAGCCGCAGTAGTAATAGCTATTGAAGATGAGTCAATAATTGAGTGTGTCATATGCATCCACTCTATCTCAAAATCATTTCCAATTTTATAAACTTGTCTCTTTTCAATTGGATTGAAATATTTTCTAAACTCTTTAAGATGATGTTCATCAAATTTACTGCCAATCATAGCGAGAGGAAGAGGTGTTGCATAGATAGGAAACTGCATCTCTTTATAAAGATAAGGCATTGCGCCGATATGGTCTTCATGGGCATGTGTAATTATTACGGCAACAATTTTATCTTTTATCTCACGAAGGTAAGTAAAATCCGGCACCAAAATATCAACACCATGCATATCCTCATCTGGAAAACTCATGCCGACATCTACAAGAATTGCCTCTTTTTCTGTTTCAAAAACGGTAATATTTCCACCGATTTCACCAAGTCCGCCAAGTGGAGTGATGCGAATTTTTGAATTAGAGTTTAGATCTAATTTATAGTGAGGATTTAATCTCTGTTTATGTGCCTCTTGATTTTTAGTTACAAAAAGTTTAAGATTTTCATCAATTGGGGCTAATTGACGGCGATTTTTACTGCTGTTTCCGCCACCGCTACTTCTATTTTTATTTCTATTTGGGTTATTATTTGGCTTAGTAGCATCTGCTGAGTTAGAACCCTCTACATTTTCACTTGCAACTGGTTTACGATTGTTATTTGGTCTTCTATTGTTTGTATTTGGTTTACGGTTTTCCTGAGGATTACTAGCTTGTATATCCTGATTCTCTTCTGCCATCCAAACTCCTTGTATTTGTTAATTTATAGAGTTGGTGATAGTCGTGGGTAGAGAGTTCATGAGGTCGGACGGTCAATGTAAGTTCAAGCTCTTCGTAAGCCTCTTGAAGCAAAGTTTTTTCATACACAACAGATAGATTTTTCATAAGAGTCTTTCGAGGCTGCTTAAACGCAACTCTTAACATGTTCTCGAAATTCTCATCATTTCTATCACTATTTTTTTGTATCAAAAAAACAGCAGAATCAATCTTTGGCTGTGGCTCAAATGCCGTTGGCGGAACTTTCACAACTATCTGTGCATCCCCTAAACTCTGAGTAATTACACTCAAAGAACCAAATACTTTTTCCCCATGTGTAGCGCAAAACTTTTCTGCTACTTCAAGTTGTACCATTACAAGTATATTTTTACACATTGGATCTGCGAGCGCTTTTAAAATGATGTTTGTCGCAATATAATAGGGCAAATTTGCCACCAAATCATACGGCTCATCAATTAAGCTACTCTGCCAAGCGTTCAAAACATCCCCACAATTTATGTGGAGCCGCTTGGTGGCAATCTCTTCTTTAAAAATACTTTGTAACAATTTACATAAATCGGTATCTACCTCAAAAGCTTCTACACTTTTGACATCAACTAAAAATTTAGTTAAATCACCTAAGCCAGGCCCAATTTCTACAATTTTATTGCTTGTTTTGGGCATCGCTTCGACGATTTTTCTTAAAACAGTTTCATCTTTTAAAAAATTCTGTCCAAATTTCTTTTTAGCCACAATGCTATTTATTTTCATAAAAACGATTTTATAATAATTTTACTTATAAATAGTTAACACTTAAATAGAATTTCAGATTTCTTTTAGATTAGATTTAACATCAAGAGAGAATGTTTCATGTGAAACATTCCATAACCCTTTATATGATAACCTTAATATAAGCACCAAAGTGTATAATTTCAAACAATATAATCAAGGTAAAACCACATATGAACTATTTTGCAAAAAGAATTATTCCCTGTCTTGATGTTAAAGATGGACGCGTTGTTAAAGGTGTGAATTTTATAGGGCTCAAAGATGCCGGCGACCCTGTTGAAGTTGCTCGTCGCTACAACGAAGAGGGTGCGGATGAACTTACATTTTTAGATATTACAGCATCCAGCGATAACAGAGATACCATTGTTGATATTGTGGCCCAAGTGGCACGAGAGATTTTTATACCGCTTACGGTTGGCGGCGGAATTAGAAAACTCGATGACATCTATAAACTCTTGAATGTCGGATGCGATAAAGTAAGCGTAAACTCTGCAGCCATTAAAAGACCTGAATTAATTGATGAAGGTGCAAAAAGATTTGGCTCTCAATGCATCGTAACCGCTATTGACGTAAAAAGAGTTGGCGATAAGTACCATGTCTTTTTAAACGGCGGAAGAGAAGATACAGGACTTGATGCTGTTCTTTGGGCAAAAGAGGTAGTGAGCCGTGGAAGCGGTGAAATACTTTTAACCTCTATGGATGCGGACGGAACAAAAGCTGGATTTGAGTTAAATATAACTGAACAGATTAGCCGTGCTGTACATGTTCCTGTTATCGCGAGTGGTGGAGCCGGAACTATGGAGCATATAAAGGAGGCGTTTGAGCATGGCGCTGATGCCGCACTGGCCGCTAGCATATTTCACTATAAAGAGATTGATATTATGGATCTCAAACACTACCTACAT
>JAUSKV010000126.1 GCA_030646745.1 Sulfurimonas sp.
AATAATGAGTTGAAACCTATCGAGATGGGTGTCACTAAATTTGATAAAAAGCTTGATAAAAATTTCTTCATTCTCGCAAAAGATTTTATCACAGCAAAAGAATTTCGTGACAATGTAAAAGTGAAGTTACACGAACTCAAAGAAGCGATAAAAACATACATTACCAGTAAGCCAGAGTTAGCAGCATCAAACTTGATTATGGCGGCAGAATTAAGAGAACTCAAGCAAGAGCTTGAAAGTGTGAAGACATATCAAGCAGCGCAAGAGTTGGTTCAAAAACATAAAAGAGAAGATAAAACACAAGCTCAAGAGCAGATACAAGAGGCTCAAGAGAAAAAAGAAGAGGAGCCAAAACTCACTCTTGGCGCGATTATCTCAAGAGCTAGAGGCGCTTATGATAGATTTGAGAGCTTGCAGGATAAAGTCGAATTGGCTAAAGACTTGGACGAAATCAGAGCAAAAATTGAGCCGTCACAAATTGAAGATTTTGGCGACATAGTAGAACTTTTTCAAAATGAAAAAGAGGGAAGTATCGGCAAAGAAATTGTATCTGAACTTATCAAAAATGAGAATTTAGCAGACATAAGCACTGCAAACATTATGTCAGATTATGGAATGGGAATCACTATGGATGGTATTCAAAAAATGACGGGAATTATCAAAGATACTTTCCAGATGGCACAAACTCAAGAGCTAGATTTTAACAAGCTCTTAAATCAAGTAGTGGATCATCTCGCCAAAAAAGAGAAAGGGATTACACAAAATCAAGGGCAAGAGCGTTAGTTTTTTTATCTTCAATAATATACTTAATATGTTACATCGTATTAAGTATATACAAAGATTAAAAAGTATATACTACGATATAACAAATAAAGGATATAAAAAATGGAAACAACAGTTAATAAAATGCTAAGAATGGATATTAAAGAGCTGTTAATAATTCAAGATAAAATCGCGTGGATTTTGGAAAATGATATTTTCATGGTGTTTGCTAAAATTAATGCGCTTGAGCAAGATTTTAAAGCCAAAATGCTTCTGTTTGATTCAATCTTAATTTTAAAAAAAATTAAAGAATTGGGTTATTTAGTAGTTTGTAACAATCCAGTCGAAAATAATTTAATTAATATTTTCCGTGGTGATCAAAAAAATAATGGTATTTATTATGGATTTGAATTCTCTAAAAAAAATGGATTAAAAAAGAATTTCGACGGCGTGAGCGATGAAGATTATGAGATTGTTTTTAATATTTTAAAAGGTGTTTAGAAATGGATACTTTTATAATCATTATCTCAAATATTTTTTCGACCATTTTCAGCATAGATTTTATGCAAAAAATGGGGTGGGTGGTTGTTCCGGCAATAGTAGCTTATGGGATATATCGGTTTAAAAAAAGTGAGTTGCTTCAGGATGGACTTTATTATTGGTGGGGTGGCGGTTCTCGTGCCAATCCGACAAAAAGAGGATATATCACAGGGCAAACTTGGACTACGGTTGATAAGCTGCGCGGGATAAGTTTTAAAAATAAAAACGAGCACAAAAATTGTATAAAGTTTGATAATTTTAAATTTTTTCCCGACTACATTGAAAAAACAAAAATGCCAAAATTTAAATCTAAATCCGCTGAAAGTTTGGAGATGAATTATCCGGCTTTGTCGACTGCGGAGAGTGTTTTATTTATCGGTTCGGCAGGGTCTGGAAAGACAATATGGCACAGAGGTATTATTGATCAACCTTGGTACACTAAACTCATTATTTTTTCAAAAAAAGCAGATGCAGAAATATATTTTTTTAGACCGGGCATTGATTTTATGCTGTCTCCAAAAATTGAAGATGGCGCCGTTCATGATATTTTGAGCGAAGACATTCAATATATTGGATTATATATCAACACACTCATGAGCGCGGCAATAGGTGAGAAAAAAGATTATTTTAGCGGTTCCGCAATGCAAAGATTGCAGACGATGGCGGAGAGGGTAAAAATAAAATCAGTTGACAATATATCAACGACTCGTGAAAAATGGGTAATGTTTATAGAATTTATCGAGGGCGCTATAGATGAGTCAATGACAGCCGAACAAAAGAGTGAAGGCGATGTAATGAACACGGTTAAAACGGTGTTAGAGTTACTATATTTAGTCGCTTACAGGGTAGCTAATGGCGCAACAACTTTTACTGCGAAAGACTTTTTTAACTCTGATATTTATGGACAAAAGCTATTTTTAACGGGCACGGATAAAAGTCTTGAGGCAATTTTATCCGCAAGCTTAGCAGTTCTTATTAAATATCAAATATCTATGAAAGATATAGTTGAATGGAATCCTGACTATCTAGTTATGTACAGCATGGATGAGTATTTGTCGCTAGACAAAGTGATAGACAGCGAAATTCTTGACGAAATGACACAAGTTGGTCGTTCAAAAGGTATTTCATCGTGGAAAGGGATTCAACGAATAACCGCAAAGGATAAAGAAAAGACTCAAGCGCTAATATCTAGTGTGCACTACATAGTGATATTTTCCACGGTTGACCCCGACACGATAAAAATAATTCAATCCATAGCTAGTGAAATTGAATATCGCTATGAGGATATTTCAACTTCAAAAACAGCTGGTAGAGTAACCGAAAATAAATCTATAAAAATAACAAAAAGACAAGTTTTAGATGATCACCCGATTAAAATTCTTCAGTTGCACGATTACGCACATATTACATATTTGCCAAAAAAAGATTTACTTTATATGGGATCTTCTCCATTTGTGGAGCGTAAGAAGAGAGAATATATTAATTTTAAAGAAATTGATATGACAGAATTTGCGCGTTGGAAAATTGCCCGCATCGATAGAAACAAAGCTTTTGAAGATGCTAAAAAATCTTTAATTTCTGAAAAAACTATTGAAAAAATCAAAACACGGAATAGATAATATACTAAAAGGAGTTAAGCCCTTGTGGGGCTTGATTTTTACTTAAAATTTATAGATTCATATCTTTGAGGTATTTTGTAGCAGTGTTATAGTTTATTTCTGCCATTTTTGCGACCGTTGAGGCATTTATTTTTTTACCTTCCATTCTTAATATGTTGATAGCGTTTTGTACCTTTTCTTTACTTGCCTTAATCCTGCTTTGATTTGCGACGGCTGTTGCACCTCGTTTTTTATCTGTTATACTCCCCTCAAACTCTTCTTTTTTTCTCTCAAGCATTTTCACAAGTTCAAGATGATTATCTTCCTCAAGTGCTGTTTTTACCTCTATATATTCATTGTCAGACAATGTTAATCTCATCTTCTTTTATCCTTAATTCGTTATACCGTAGTATATATAATTTAAGCTTAAAATAAAACTTCTTTTTCTCCTCCCTCTCTTCTCTCTTAAAAAATCCCCCGCTTAAAAATTTAAACAAAAAAACAAACTGCGTATTTAGTCTTCAAAATGGTCAGAGCATGTGAATTTTAACCGAGTTCGGACGAGGTGGTTTTGAACTTGTTCAAAAAATATTCATTTGCGAAAAAAATTCTTGCGTGTGGCTCTTTGCTCTTAAAGGTAGCAGCTGAGAGATAAATCTCCCTAGGCTGATATTTTATCTCTTGATTTGCCCTGAACCGTTTGACTGCCGTATTTTGCCTTGATATCATCCATGCTTTTCTGTTTTGGATTTCTTCCTTTCATTTCGCCAAAATACCACTGTTTCTTTTTACTTGCCCACTTAAAACCTATTTCTTTTAAAGTCTCTTTTATTTCTCTTGTGTCGCCTGTGAGCCAAATCCATGAGCCTACTACTTCGATAACTATATTTTCAAAATGTAGAATTTGAGAGATAATTTTTTCAAGTTCTAGGTCAAACTCTGCGTCGTCTTCAAATTTCAAGCCGTTTTCAATGAAATCGTTGTAAATTTTATTTAACGCTTTGAATTCCTCATCTGTTCCGCCTACATCTGGGTGTAGTTTTTTTGCTAAATCTTTGTATATCTTCTTAGCCTCATTAATTCCCTCAACGCCCTTAAATGCCTCTTTTATATTCATTGTTTCCATTTGTTCCGTCCTTTTCATATATCTTTTTTGAAGATTTTTGAGGGGTGGTTTTTTTCTTCTTAACTTTTTAATTTTAAGAATTTCAAAAACTTAATCTCTTAATCTTTCAATATCTCTTTCGTTAGTTTCATCGGGTTTGTAGGAATGTGGGATATGAATTTTGGCTTAAAATAAAATATAAATGCGTAGCATTTTATTTTAGTATATGTCAATAATTTAATAGAGTGAAATGACGAAAACTTGAAACTAATGAATTGATTTGAATGATTATTGATTTAGTTGGAATTCTGGTGCGTAGCAAAAATTAAGAAGTTAAGAAGATGCTTTTAATAGTAGGATTACTATATAGTAATTTACCTCTTTTTCCGCTCTTTGGCTCTTTTAGCCATGATTGTAGTGTAATCCTTTTCGCCATAGGCGAATAAGATTTTAAGTGGAAAGCGGGAAGTAGCTCATAAAATAATTACAATTAAACGTTCGTTAAAATACTTTAATAAATAATATAAAAAAGATTGACTTTATTATTCTATAGTTGTATAATTTATGAAACAAAACACAATTACATATTAAGGAGTCAAAATGGAAAGAAAATATACAACACTGACGGTAGAGCAAAGACTGAAAAAACTTGATATAAAAAACAATATACTAACAGTCAAAGACAGAACGGGTGAAGAGCATAATGTAAGAATAGTTTATGATGGGAATTTGTATGGACGAGATTTTTGTTTAGTTCATAATGAAGAACCGATGATTGAGTTTTATTTTGCAAAAAGTGCTAGTAATAATCATCCTTATGGAGGGTTTATTTCGAGATACTCTGTAAGCACTATTATGGAATATGAGTGTGATATATGTTTAGATGGATATAATCCTGATGGAGTGATAGAAAAGGAGCAAATGAGCATTATAATTAATTGGTTGAAATCTCATGAAAAATATTAACTTAAACGCACTTTTTGAATCATACTTAGAGATAATGGATAAAGATAGAATAGAAACAAATAATTGTGTTTTAGTCGCACATGTTGTAAATTCTATCTTATTAAAACAAAATATCAATAGTGAAATTGGCATAGGTTACGCCTGTTGGAGTGTAGGAACTGGTAACAATGACATATTAACTCATTTGCCAAATTCAACAACACATAGTGATGAAGAAAATTCTATAATGATACATGCATGGGTAGAGGTAGGTATTGAAAAGCAAATATTAGATTTTACAACTTATCAATTTAGAAAAAAAGCTGAAATACTTGATGCAATAGATGGTTTAATAACTAATGTTGAATGGTGCCCGAATTACTTATTAAGTGGACAAGACAAATTAAAATCATTACGAGAAATTCAACAATCCGAAAGTGCTGGTTTATTTGGCTATGAAAGAGTAAAATACTATGAAGATTCAATAATTAATCAAAGCCCATACAGTGAGAGTAGAATTAATGAAATAGTTAAAGATGTATTAGCACTGTATGCAAAAAGTGAAAAAAAATGATATTAGGCTACATAAGAGTAAGTACTGACAAACAGAACCTTGAAAATCAAAAGCATAAGATACTCTCTTATGCTCAAGGGCAAAAGATAATTATAGATGAGTTTGTAGAAATCGAAATATCATCTAAAGGTGATTCAAAAAAGCGATTAATTGATGAACTCTTTTTAAAGCTCAAAAAAGATGATACGCTCATCTGTACAGAACTATCACGGCTAGGTCGTAATATGTTAGAGATTTTAAATCTCATTGAGAGATTTAGTAATGCCGGCATAAAACTTATATTCGTTAATCAACCAGAACTATCAACTAATCAAAACAGCGCTTTATCTTCTCTTTTACTTGCTATATATGGATATTTTGCACAAACAGAGCGTGAGATTATAAGTGAACGCACTAAACAAGGTTTAGCAGCTGCTAAAGCATCGGGAAAAAATCTAGGAAGACCAAAGGGTGCAAAAGCAAAAGTAAGAGTGTTGGACTCTTTTAATTTAGAAATATTAAACCTTTTAAATATGGATGTAGCTCAAAGCAGTATTTTAAAAATAATAAATACAAAACTAGATAAGCCCGTGACGATAACGAGCCTGAGATATCATATTGAGCACACCAAAGATTTGAAAACAGCTAGAGACAATTTTAAAGATGGGAGTTTGTTAAAATGATTGAAATAGACTGTAGATATATATTTGTATTTGTATTGATTTTATCCATAGGGGGTTTTGTTCTTTATAAATATTTATACAGGCTATCAATACTAACGTTTGAAATAGACAAATTAAATGCTGATGTTGATTCTTTCAAAAAAAAATCAAATACACTTAAAGAAGAAAAAAATATTTTGGAGAAAAAGTTATTAACTAGCATAAATAATGAAAAATCTTTAAACATCGAGATTTTACAATTAAAGAGATTAATAGATAAAACTGAAATTACAAAAGAAGAATTAAATTATTTTGCAAATAATCAAGATAATGATATTAGACTAGATAAGTGTCATGAAAATGCTCCTAAAGTCTTTCAAAAGTTTGGTGGCAAAATAATAATAGGTTCTGCTTCTTTTAGATACAAAGGAATGAAAACAAATACGAATCATATAGAAAAGCATTTTTGGAATGAACATATATATCAAGAAAATGGTAAAGAACTTGTACAATTAATAGATATAGCGAATTATAAAGAAAACTTAGAAAAGATTTATTATAATCATACTGGAATAGAGGTTAATATAAAGGAAATAGGTGATAAGGACTTAATGTATAAATATAAAGAAAAAGTAAAATTGTTAATTGATGAGAATAAAATGGAAGAATTGAGAACATATTCCAACGATAACTTATAAAACGATTCAGAATTAAGTTGAGCAAAAGGTGAAAAGGTGGAAGTGACGCGGGACTAAAAGTTATATTTTTTATTTGAGTATCTTCGTGTTTTACTGATTTTAAAATAGAGTTGTAGTCAAAATGTAGTAAAAACTATTTTTGATTGGTTTCTTAAATGGGGTAAAAAAAGTTATGGAAGCTCGTAAAATAGGGGTGGTACCTGCGGGCGGACTCGAACCGCCACAACTCGCGTTAGCGGATTTTGAATCCGCCGTGTCTACCATTTCACCACGCAGGCAAATATATTAAATAAATATATTTGAGTGCAATAATAGTGATATATTACTTAAAAGTAAATAACATTTAGTCGATTTTGTGACTCATGGAATTATTATTGCTATAATAATTAAAATAAATTAAAAATAGGGGGAGGTTATTATGCGAGTCACACCCAGTATGTACTATAAAAGCTTATACGGAGAACAAAATAATCAACTTAACAATCAACTTTTCGATGTTAATAAACAGATAGCCTCTGGCGTTAAAATACAGTATGCAAAAGATGATATATCTGTGTTTACTGAAACAATGAGACTTGATAATGAATAGTGGGATT
>JAUSKV010000021.1 GCA_030646745.1 Sulfurimonas sp.
GAGGTGTATCCGATTCCTCCGAGTGCCGATAAAGTGGGCATTACTGAGAAGATAGTCGGCATGTGGATGAAGACAAAACCTCGTGATAGCATCATTTTGGCGACCAAAGTTGCGGGTGCGGCAAATGGGTGGTTTGTTCCGCCTGTTCGCCATGGTTTGACTGCGATTGACAGTTTTCATATTGAGAGGGCGATTGAAGGGAGTTTAAAAAATCTTAGCACAGATTATATCGACCTTTATCAGATGCATTGGCCGGATTCTATTGTTCCGATTGAGGAGAGCATGAAAGCGTTTGACAGACTCGTTCAAAGCGGAAAAGTGCGTTACATTGGCACTTCAAACGATACGGCCTATGGCACTACTAAAGCTTTGATGACTTCGGTTCACAAAAATTACGCAAGGTTTGAGTCTATCCAAAACAACTTTTCACTTTTAAACCGTCGCTTTTTGGATGAACTCGCAACCGTGGCAAGAAAAGAGCAGGTTTCTCTGCTTCCCTATTCGCCACTTGCAGGGGGAGTTTTGAGCGGAAAGTACAATCAGGCAAATATCTCAGGCGGTCGTTTTAGAGATTATATAAACTCTCCAACCCAGCGTTTAAGGGTTATGGCAGATAGATTTATGAACGACAGAACACTCGCCTCTACGCAGAAGTATCTCAAAATCGCACAAGAACATGATTTGCATCCCGTAACTATGGCGATTGCATGGTCGAAGCAGTTTGACTTTGTGGCTTCTACCATCATAGGAGCAACCTCGGCAGAACAGTTGGATGCAAGTTTGGTAGCGATGGATTTGGTTTTGGGTATCGAAGTTTTAACTGCATGTGATAAAGTGCACAGTGAGATTTTATATCCGATGGGTTGATAAATTTCCTCGTTTTATCCTCTGGAGAGACTGGAACGAGAAAACTAAAATATTCAAAAAATATTGCAATCTGTCATACAATCAAATCAATACTTTTTTTAATGTTACGATATTTTTTTATTAATATAGAGGAATATCCAATGAAAATATTTTTAAATCTTAATTTTGTATATCCGTTATCTTGTTCCATCCTCTCCCGAGGTGGAATACATACTCAAACCAAAGCTTCGTAAAAACCCACATGTCAAACAAAAATAAAAAAAATAAAAACTACTCTCTTGGCATGCGGAAATGATACAACTATTTTTATGATAGACATTCTACCTCAGGAGATGATGGAACGAGAAATTGCATTTGCATCTCCTGCTATTTGCAGTTTGATAACAATTTTTGAGCTATTTTATTAAATTCTTTTTAAACTTGAATTACCATGTGGTACAATAGCAGATAACAACAAATTATATTAAGTTCCGGATAAATTTATGAAAATAGATAAGATAAAAAAAACAGTCATAGTCTATGCATTTTCAACGCTAATCTTGTGGTCAATTATAAATGTATTTTTTGCGTGGTGGAATGTTGAGTTGGAAAAAAAATCAACTATCAATGATGTAACTAATATAGTGCGCTCAAATTTTGACAAGGACATGGCCTATAGAAAATGGGCTTCGAGTCATGGCGGTGTCTATGTAGAACCTACTGAAAAAACACCTCCCAGCCCTTGGATGGCACATCTTGAAGAGAGAGATATAGTTACTACGAAGGGTAAAAAACTCACACTTATGAACCCTGCTTATATGCTAAGAGAGATGATGCAGGATTATTCTGATTTATATGGATTAAAGGGAAGAATCGTCGGTATTGTATATCTTAATAAAAATAATAAAGCAGATGAATGGGAAGCAAATGCCATAAGAAGTTTTGACAAAGGTACAAAAGAAATTATGGAGTTTACAGGAAGCGGTGATGATGAGTACCTACGATTGATGAAGCCTATGTTTATGGAACAGGATTGTCAAAAATGTCACGCACATTTAGGCTTTGCAAACGGCTCAGTCAGAGGGGGTGTTAGTATATCTTTGCCTATGAAAACTTATAGAGAAAGTGAATCTGAATTTATAAACTCAATTATATTAACATACTCCATTGTCTGGTTTCTAGGAACATTGGCAATAATAATTGTATCGATAAATGCTTTTAGATATCTCAAAAGAAGAGACAGTGATTTAGAAGAGCTTGTTATATCATCTCAAGTATTTAATAACACGCTTGATGCAATATTTATAACAGATGCAACAGGAAAAATCTTGCGGATTAACAGTACCTTTACAGATATGACGGGGTTTAGTGAAAAAGAAGCAATTGGTCGGAATTCAAAGATTTTGAAATCTGAGCGTCATACAGAAGAGTTCTATAAAAACTTATGGGGAGCTATTTTAAAAGAAGGACATGCTCAATATGAGATATGGAACAGAAGAAAGGATGGTGATATTTTTGTTGCCATTGAAAGTATTACGACTATTAAAGATGAAAATGATGCAGTTAAATATTTTATAGCTACACTCCATGATATTACGGCTAGAAAGAATGCTGAAGAGAGAGTTGTTCATATGGCTCACTATGATCCTCTGACAGATCTTCCAAACAGAGTACTTTTTCAAGATAGATTCTTGCACTCCATTGAAATTGCAAAAAGACAAAAACAAAATGTTGCTCTTGCCTTTATCGACATAGACGGATTTAAAAAAGTCAATGACACCAAAGGGCATCCTTTAGGAGATAAGCTTCTAATAGAACTCGGGAAGAAAATAGTCTCTTGTGTCAGGAAGTATGACACTGTATCGAGATTGGGCGGTGATGAGTTTACTGTTATTTTTGAAAGTTTATCACAAATTGATTCTATCGTACCAATTTGTGAAAATATTTTAAAAGTGCTTCGTGAAGAGATAATTATTGACAACCAATCTATATTTGTTTCGGCAAGTATAGGGATCAGTGTCTATCCTAATGATGGCAAAGACATACATTCACTTATTCAGCATGCTGATACCGCCATGTATAAAGCCAAAGAAAACGGTAAAAATCGTTTTAACTTTTATGAAGAGTCAATGACGCAGCAGGCAAAAGAGAAAGTATCTATAGAGACCTCTATCCATACAGCGCTAAAAAATGAAGAGTTCAAAGTTTATTACCAACCAAAAATAGTTGCATCCAATAGAGAAATCATTGGCATGGAAGCGCTTGTAAGATGGATATCCCCAGAAAAAGGGCTGATTCCTCCATATAAGTTTATTTCTGTTGCTGAAGAGATCCACATAGTGGACAAGATTGATATGTTTGTTTTAGAACAGGTATGTAAAGATATGACTACATGGAAAGAGCTTGGTTTTCATGATTTGAAGGTTGCCGTCAATCTTTCAGGTTATGATATAGGCACAAGAAATCTTTTCCAAAATATAATAGACATAGTAGAAACTTACAAAATTGAGCCTAGAAATTTAGAGTTTGAAATCACTGAAACTTACTTTGTAAATTTTGCTCCTCAGCAGATGAAAACCTTGGAAGATTTAAAAATGTACGGATTTTCTCTGAGCATAGATGATTTTGGAACAGGCTACTCTTCTTTGAGCAGTCTGAAAAAACTCCCTGTCGATATTTTAAAAATCGACCAATCATTTATTGCAACACTTGAAGATAACGAAGAGAGCAAAGAGTTGGTAGATATGATTATAAAGTTGGCACATATTTTTTCATTAAAGACTATTGCAGAAGGCGTAGAAACAGAGTATCAGCATGAATATCTCAAATCAAAAGGGTGTGATTTTATACAAGGGTATTTAGAAAGCAGACCTATCCCAAAAGATGAGTTCGTTATCTACTTGTCTGGAAAATAGCTTTTAATGGCATTATAATGAATCCCTAAAATCAAACTAGTAAATCTTCCTAAACCACCCACTTTTCCTCCTACTCGAACAAAAAATGCAGTAGTACCGTTAATACAGCTCCAAAGGGGTAATTATGGTCAGTCGTGCGAAGATAAAAGAGTTGATGAATGAGAGTGCTTGTTCTCATAACAAAGATAAGAAAAAAGGGGAGGGGTGCGACATGCCAAAGCCTGGGATGGCGGCGGGTGGTTGTGCTTTTGATGGGGCGCAGATTTCGCTTTTTCCTTATGCGGATGCTGTGCATTTGGTGCATGGTCCGCAAACTTGTCTTGGTGCTTCTTGGGAAACGCGTGAAACACTCAGTTCTTACGCTGGACGCAACCATACAGTTATGGGTTTCACGACTGGAATCACTACAAACGATGTTATCTTTGGTGGCGATAAACGCCTCAAAGACTCCATCGACTACATCGTTGCAAAGTACGCTCCTGAGGCGATTTTTGTTTACTCAACTTGTGTCACGGCGATGGTTGGCGATGATATCGACATGACTTGCAAACTAGGTTCACAAGCTCACAATATCCCCATTGTTCCCGTCCATGCACCTGGATTTGTCGGTGGCAAAAACCTTGGTTCTCGTTTGGCTGGAGAGGCGGTTTTGGAACATCTCATCGGTACAAAAGAGCCTGAGTTTACAACGCCTTTTGACATCAATCTCATCGGCGATTACAATGTAACGGGCGACATGTGGGAATATCTTCCAATCTTTGAGAAAATCGGCATACGAGTGCTTAGTTCACTCAGCGGAGATGGGCGCGTAGGCGACATAAGAACTGCACACCGAGCAAAACTCAATGTCATTGTTTGTGCAAAATCTCTCATCACTTTGTGTCGAAAAATGCAAGAAAACTACAACATTCCTTGGGTTTCTGTCTCGTTTTATGGAAAAAGAGATACTTCGTTTGCCATCATGGAAATCGTTAATGCACTCGGCGATGAAGCACTTATCCAAAAAGCAAAAGAGGTTATTGCAGAGGAAGAAGCGAAGCTTGAAGCAAAACTTTTACCGTACAAAAAGCTCTTTGCAGGGAAAAAAGCAGTTCTCAACACAGGCGGAAACAAGGCGTGGTCGATTGCTTCGGGGCTTCAGGATTTGGGCATCGAAGTGGTGGCAACTTCTGTTCGTAAATCGACTGCAGAGGATAAAGAAAAAGCGAGAGAATATCTCGGAGCTGAGGGCATTTTAATGATGGCTCCCGCTTCAGAACAGTCCAAAATCATAGATGAAAAAAACGCAGATATTTTACTCGCAGGTGGACGAAGTCTTTACACGGCGATAAAGAAAAAAATCTCTTTTATCGATGTCAATCAAGAGAAAAAAGTGAGCTACGGCGGATACAACGGACTGCTTAACTTAGCGGAAGATTTGAAGTACGCTTTTGCAAATCCAGTCTTTGCCAATGTCTCCAAAAAAGCACCATGGGAGGAAGAATAATGGAAAATATACCAAAAATAGAGCTGAGCAAACACGAGCATAAACCGCTTCAAGTTAACCCCATAAAACTATCGCAACCTATGGGTGCAGCTTTGGCTTTTATGGGAATTAAGAACTGCATGCCGCTTATGCACGGTTCACAAGGGTGTGCTTCGTACGCAAAAGTTTTTTATACCCGCCATTTTAATGAGCCGATTCCTCTGTACAACACTTCCGTAGGCGATATTACCGCTATTTTAGACGGTGGCGATTTCTCTATTTTGATGGCGATTGAGAACATTACAAAGAAAAACACAAGTCTCAAACCTGAGATAATCGGGCTTTGCACCACAGGACTCACAGAGACAAAAGGCGATGATGTCCGCAATGTTGCAACGCACATAGAAATTCCCTACTGTTATGTCAATACACCCGATTATGAAGGCGGAATGGAAAGTGGTTGGGCACTCACAGCAAAAGCACTTATAAAACAGCACACAAAAGAGACGATAGAGCTGCAAGCAAACAAACTGCTTTTACTTCCACATGTCAGCATACAACCCATAGAAGTGGAGAAAATAAAAGAATTTTGCGAGAGTTTTGGGTTTGAAAGTTACGCATTGCCTGATTTATCTACCTCTTTGGACGGTTATTTGAGCCAAAATCAAGGTAAACTTGGAACGGGTGCGATAGGGATTGAAGAGATACGAGAGCTTGGAACTTGTGCTACTGTTGTGAGCATCGGGCACTCTATGCAAATCGCAGCAAAAGCACTTTTAGAGAAAAATCCAAACATTTTGCACTTACATTTTGACCATCTCATGGGACAGCAAAACAACGACAATTTTGTAAGTGTTTTGATGAAAATACGACAAATTCAGCCAAAATCATTCATAAAAAGATGGAGAGGAAGACTTCAAGATGCGATGCTTGATAGCCATTTTCTTATCGGTTCATCGCATTTTGTCATTACGGGCGAGCCTGATATGTGTGTTGGCATGTGCGAACTCTTACAAAGTGTCGGAGGCACTATAGATGCGGTAATTGCGACAACTTACAGTACTGTTTTGGAAAGAATAAGTGCTCAAAATGTCTTTGTCGGAGACCTTGAAGATGCCCAAATTTACTTTGAAAATACAGACTTAGTCATCAGTAATTATCATGCAGAACGATTATTGCACATGCAAGAGAGAGATACAGGATTGATTCTTAGAGGATTTCCAAACTATGAAGAGTTAGGAAATCAGCTTAAAAACGACCAACTTTATGAGGGAAGTACCTACTTTCTTTTTGAAGTTGCAAATAAACTTAGGGAAGTGAAATATCATGGAAAACACAATTAAAGTAGCATTTGCAACAAAAGATATGAAAACCGTTAACGCACATTTTGGCGGAGCAAAAGAGTTTGCAGTCTATAGAGTTTCAAAAGATGGTTTTGATTTGGACTCTGTTTTAAAAACGGATACAGAAAATTTAGAGGGCGATGATAAATCAGATTTTAAAGTAAAAGCACTCAAAGGCGTAGGTATTATGTATTGCGAATCTATCGGTGGAACTGCGGCTGCGAAGGTTATCCGTGGTGGCATCAATCCTATGAAAGTACAAGAAGATAGCAAAATCGAAGATATTTTACAAGATCTTGTAACCATGATAAACGGCAATCCTCCGCCTTGGGTAAAGAAAATAATGAATATACAAACAACAGACGATGTGCGTTTAGCGCGTTGGGAATAGGAATAAATTATGAGCGAATCACTACAAACAAATGCGTTTACAGGAGAGCTGATTCGTCAGCTACGAGCCGCGGATCAATTCGGTAACTGGTCAAAGATGAGTGATGAAGAGTTACTTGTCAAAAAGTTTGTAAAAACGAAAGAGGATTTGAGAAGTATCCCTATTATCGCGGATATTGACGAGATGCTCATTGGCGAGATCAAGATGATGTTCAAGGCCATAGCGTTGCAGTTTGAACGCCAAACCGGTGTCATGTGCAATGTTGTTATGGAGATGAGCCATGAGGGTTTTGGGCGTTGTATCGTTTTTGCAGGTCGCATTATTTTAGTGGATAAATATTTCAAAGATGCACACCGTTTTGGGTTTCGTACACTAGAAAAGCTCTATGAAGAGGGGCAAAACTATCTTGATAAATCGCATGAAGTGTATGAACAGTACAAACCATATGCAAATGAAAACAACTAAAAGGAGAAAAAGATGGCAAATATAGGAATTTTTGTAGGAAGTAGTGGCGGAGTAACGCTAGGTGTTGGCGAGACATTGCAAGAGATATTTGACGGTTCAGAATTAATTAATATGGAAGAAGATTATGATGGTTTAGAGCAGTTTGATGATTTTGATATTTTGCTTATCGGAAGCTCCACTTGGGGACAGGGCGACCCGCAGAGAGACTGGGTGGATGTTTTGTATGAGATGCAAAATGATGAACCGGATTTGAGCGGCAAAAAAGTCGCATTTTTTGGAGCAGGGGATCAAAAAACCCATGGCGAGCACTTTGTAAGTGCTTTGGCAAAAATGGAAGATATATTTAAAACATGCGGTGCAAAAACCGGTTTTGGGTATTGGCCGACTGAGAATTACAACTATAAGTTCTCTTTAGCGGAAAAAGAGGGTAAGTTTTGCGGACTCGCAATAGACGACATAAATCAGGAAGATTTTACTGCGAATAGAGTGATTTCTTGGGCAGAACAACTCAAAAAAGAGATGGGGATAGAAGATGACTAGATTACAAGAGTTTGAAACACTCACAGACACAGAAGAGTTTTTTGATTTTTTTGATGTGGCGTATGATGAAAAATTGGTTTATGTCAAACGCTTCCATATTATGAAAAAATATGGTGAAATGCTTCTCAAAGCGAAAGAACAAGATTTTGTAAGTGATGAGATAAAACTCAATTTTTACAAATTTGCACTCATAAGCGTCTATAAAAATTTTGAAAACGGTTACGCTCCATCTGCAGCAGATATATGGTCTATGTTTGATAAACCTTCTGCATGTGGAAGCTGTTCTACGGCTACAAGTTGCAATTCCGTTGAGGAGGTTTCGAGTGGAGTTCACGCATGCACAAGTCAACCAAGTCTCAGCTTCCACTAAAGATGAAATTCTTCCTGTTTTTCGTTTAGGGCAGAGAGTCCGTATAACAAAACCGATAAAAAATGACGGCTCAAACCCGTTTCATGAACCCAATGCGGTTTTAGTTCCTGCAGGCGCTGAGGGGTATGTAAAATTTATAGGCGATTGGCTTCAAGTGATTCGCATTTATGAGGTTCATTTTATAGAAGAGGGCGACACTTACGGGTGCCGTGAAGCAGAGTTAGAGTCTATAGATGATATTGATGGATATGATGAAGTCGCAGAAGAGCTTCGCTGGATTAAAGAGCATAAAGCAGAGAAAGAAGCGAAACTGCAATCCCAAAAAGAAGGAGAATAACCAGATTTTTGTGATTATGAGCAATGATTCAAATGTGTAGAGGGGTTATCTTTTGCAGTTTTGCTAAAGAGAGGAACAGGCGTCAAATAGCACGCTTAAGTAATGTTTAGTCAGCCGTATGACTAAACTAGATTTCTTGTAGTTTTACAAGAAATTCTCTGCCTCGTAGAGGCAAGCTTTAGTGCCACAGCGGCTAGCGTAGTGAAATGGACTTTGTTCATTTCGCGTATAAATTGAGTTCAAAATGAACTCTAATAAATAAAAGGAAAAAACAATGACAACACGCGTAGAAATTATAAATGACTTTTTGGCAATTAATGTAATACCTGGAAAAACGATTCAAGACATAGTTGAAGCTTCCGGAAGTGCTTTACCGTTTGGATGCCGTGATGGCGAATGTGGTACTTGTATAGTAAGCATCGAATCAGGAATGGAGTTTTTAAGCGATGTAACGGATAAAGAGGTAACAGTTATGAAAATGTTAAATGAAACAAGCCCAAAAGCACGTCTTTCATGCCAAATGAAAATCGTAAAACCAAACGGTGTTATCCGTCTTAAATACTAAAAAATTATGGCATGCGGAACTTTTGCATGCCAATACTTTCACATACCACTTCTAAGCTCACCACCTCTTTTAGTTTTTATCATTGTGCTATAAACATATTAACTCACAATCAAGTTTGAAAAGAACTATAAATTTTCACATGTCAACATACATCTAAATTAGGTCGATTTATACTATCGCAAAAAAGTACGCGTGATACTTCTTTAGGAAGTTCAATTACACACTAGCAATTTCAATAAGCTCTTTGTCTTTACTCAGGAATTTGTTTATAATTTGTGTTAAATTGGTATTTTGTTTTTTTGCTAAAGTAGAAAAAAAACTTTCAATCTCTGGCTCAAGATATATAGGTAAATTAAACACTGCATCTTCTTTGTAAAATTTACCTCTCACACCCTTTGAAAAATCATATTCTTCTTTCATTGTAATTCCTCCAAGTAGATTTGTTGCTCTTTTTTACTCGCTTTTCTCGCACTTATGATTCTTATATTGTAGTTATCGTTGTCGATTGAGATGTATGTATGCACCACACAACCAGCGTTTTTGTGTGCAAATCCATTCCAATGGTTACCCATCTATCTTCACTCTCGCTATGTTCGTCATCAAAGATAGAAATCATATTTTTATCTCTAAATATCGATGCGGAATCTTCAAAGCTCACATTGTGTTTAGCAATGTTACTCTTGGCTTTGTTTGCATCCCATTCAAAATTATAGTTCATAAATAACCCTGATAACATTTATGATGTATTGTATCAAAAGAATTGCAAAATTATCTCGTTTGTAAATCGAATACCAAGTTTACAAATTACAGCATTGTGGATGAATCTCTAACATTAAAATAATTTTGAATTTTAACGCTTTTGTAGCTACATAAAAAAGAAAATCTCACGGCATGTGGAAACAGCATTTGTTACAATTGTGCAATCTTGCTGTCACATACCAATATCATTCATATAGTATAATTGTATAAAAATAGAGCACTATTTTGTATATTTAATGTCATTTTAAAAGTATAATTTTTGTAAACATTAACCTATCTGAAGAAGAAAACGATGAAACAAAATTTTAACTTCAAACAAAAACAACTCCCAAGACTCTCTATGCAAACTTGGTTGCCGCTTTTGCAGTGTTCACTGAGTGATTTGGAAAAACATATACAAGTCATTACAAATGAGAACCCATGTTTAGAGGTAAAATCCGGTTTTGAAATTTCAGAGGGTTCGTCTGAGAAATCACATTTTGCCTATTTAGAATCACAAAATCAAGTTTCAAACTCTTCAAGTGATGAGATTGAGTGGATGAGCGTATCTAAAGAGTCGCTTTATGAAAAGCTTGATTTTCAAATCTCCGCACCGCTTTTTCCGACACCCATTTCGCAAAAAATTGCACGACAGATTATTCTCTACATCAACGAAGAGGGTTATTTTGATGGCGACATTAACGAAATCGCACGACAGACCGGCACAGATGCTCATAAAGTAGAACAGATTCGCCAACGATTTGCATATTTAGAACCTTCCGGTGTGGGCGCGGTGGATTATAAAGAGTCTTTTTTGTTTCAGTTGAATGATTACACTCTGGATGATGAGCTGAGTATTTTGATGAGTGCGTTGATTATACAGTTTGAAAAAATTGAAAAGTTTATGAGTCACCCTAGAATTCATGACGCAAAAGAGGTACTCAAACATCTCAGAAATCCGCCTGCCGTAGCCTACATGGAAGAGGAAAGACAGATTCTGCCCGACATGTTTATAGAGTTTAAAAAGGGTGATTTTACTATAAAAATAAATCACGATTTTTATCCAGACTTGATGGTGCATCAGATTGATAAATATGACAACTTCGCAAAACAGAAGTTTAAAGAGGCGAGGGAGCTTGTAAAACTCCTAGATTTGCGAAAAGCGACACTCTACAACATCGGGATAGTTCTCATTGAAAAACAATATACCTTTTTTATGGGAGGAGAGCTGAAACCGCTTAGACTTCAAGATGTGGCAGATGAGCTAGGGTTTAATGAATCGACTATTTCAAGGGCTATCAGCGATAAATACTTAGAGTGTGAGCATGGTGTATTTGCATTTAAAGATTTCTTTTCAAACTCTATAGGCGATGTTGCAACCTCTGAGATTAAGCATTTTATAGAGAGATTGGTTCAAAGTGAAGATAAAAACAAACCCTTTAGCGATAAATATCTGCATGAAAAAATAGAAGAGAGATTTGGAGTCAAAATGGTTCGCCGCTCTATTGCAAAATATAGACAAGAGCTTGATATTCCACCTTTTAAAGAGCGAGGTTTTTTGTATAAACTTGCAACCCTTTAGAAAAAGA